>JASMAO010000044.1 GCA_030754315.1 SAR202 cluster bacterium | reverse complement strand
ACTGGGTTGTTGTTGAAGGTAAGGCCAAAGTTACTGTCGGTAATGAAGAAATGATACTTACTGCAAATCAATCGACTTATGTCTCCAAAGGAACCGTTCATCGTTTGGAGAACCCGGAGGATCGAGAATTGCACATCATTGAAGTTCAATCTGGGGAGTATCTGGAAGAGGACGATATCGTTCGATTCGATGACAAGTATGAAAGAGAGACGCTGTAAGTAGAAGGTTCTCGAGGGGAGGGTCACGGCAGGTTCAAAATGGAGGGACGTAAATTAGTGTTTTGCGCGCTTCCACCCGGACATCGTTGCTTGCTCTTCTGTGCATAACCACGTGTCACCGTTGGACGTATCAACAACGGTGGTAGAGTAGAAGAATCCCCCTGGGACATGATAAATGTGGGCGCCTGTTTTAGAGTCGATGTTTCCTTTGATGATCGGATTATCTGATTCTGAATAGTCGCACTCAGATGTGTCGGGTCGAGCAGGCAGGGTTCCTCCAGTGAACGGTGCGATAGGTTCTACAATATTGTTAGAATTTTCCTTGTGTTTTCCCTTTGCCCAGTACCCTTTCCGATCCCTTTGGGCGTTTTGCTCAACCATTTCAAAATTGCCCCTGAGCGAGAACTCGTTGGGGAACGCGGCTACGGTCGCATAGCCATTGGCCAGTAGAGCTTGATTCACCATTTCACCATCTACGTATACGTATCGAAGCAATTGCCCTCGATCATCTGCATTTATCAGATCAGTCTCAAGCTCTACCTGCTTTCCCTCCACAAGGAATCGGTTAAATTGCGTTGCTCTGTTTTTTACCTCCGTGTCGGCACTTTCCGGCAGTTCAATACCGAGGTAACGGATAGTAAATAGATTTCCACCCGATTCAGCTCGAATTGTTACGCCATCCACTACTTTGACGACTCGAGCTGATGGGAAATCATTGTTAGCGTTGATAGATTCTCCAGATGTTGACTCAGAATGTCCCGATTTATATGAGTCACAGCCGACGCTGGATAGCAATAATAATAGGGAGAAAGTAGTTAGCAACACAGACCGAGACAGTATTCTCATGAAAACATATGGTGATATGATCTTAATTTCTAGGGATTCGGTGTCGAAACCCATCACCTTGGTACCTTGTATAGAGTAATTCTATTGGCTGGTTTCTAGTAAGTATGGCAGCTTCTGGATGACTTCGGCTTTTATAGCGCTCTCGTACAAGCCGGGTTTTGTGCCGCTTAAAAAATTTCCAAACCCATCTATAGTGCCGATACTCTCATCTTCGACACTCCAAATTACTACCAGCCCAGGTAACCCAACTCCATTCTCATCTCGGCCCACGATCTTGAAGTGCACCATTTTCCCTGGCGCGATTACCGCCGCCGTTGGATTAACGGCTGCACTCGTTAGTTGTCCCGTAATAACGACGTCAATATTGCTGGTTTTCGCTATGACCTTTCCGTCGCTCTCTTGAGTTGCAGTCACCTGGACCACATCCTTGTAAACTCCTGGGGTGTGGCCTGCTACAAAGGCACCTAGTTGATCGATACTTCCTACGTTGTCGTCGTCTGTGTTGTATAAAATATAGACATTTTCCGCGATATCTCCCGATTCGTTTAATGCCCTAGTAGATAATGTGCTTCTGCCTCGAGGTTGTAACATAATATGTCGGGGTTTAACTGAAAGCCTCGCGAGTGGGTAACTTTCTTTTTCCTGACGGATCACGAGTGTTGCGTAGTCTTCCGCTCTCACAAAACCACTTTCACTTGGTACCAAGGCTTCTACTTTAATCGCCTCCGTATATATACCGTAGTCTTGGCCTGCTACGAATAGGCCACTGCCATTTATCATTCCTGCTTTAGGAGTCATCATGGTCCACCGTAATTGGGTCCCGGTAACGAGTTCGCCTAGGCCATTTAACGCGACTGCTCTAAGTTGGAGGTTGTCTCCTGGGTCGAGATGGAGGCGTTGCGGCAGGGCGTGAACTTTGACGAAATCATCGGCTTTGGGCGTGTCTATGATTGATATATCAGTAATCGCGGTTAGATGTTGTCCCTCCCAGATTCCTTTAACCGATACTGCATTTAGGTATGTGCCTGGTGTTTTGTTGAGTATTGTAAGGTAACCAATGTCGTTAATTCGGCCCAACTCTGGTACGTGAAGCTGCCAGACAAAATTCACGTCTGGAATTATTTCGCCATTTTCATCGAACCCTACTGCTCGCATCCGATAGATCTGCTCGGGCATCAAAGTAGGGTTTGGAGGGATAATCGTAACCGTCTGGAGTTTGGGAAGGTCGAGGTCACTGATGACAGTCAGTGAGACGTGTCCCGTAAATGGCCTTACACCTTGTGGAGTATTGATTATAGCTGTCGCGGAAACGGTATTCAGAAACGTCCCAGGTCTGTTACTGGCTACGAGCCAGCCATCTTTTGAAATAACACCGGCCCTCGGATCAGTAATTGACCATGTAAATTCAACGTTATTAATTAAAGCGTTGTCTTTCGAGAAAGCTTGAGCAGTCATCTGCTGTGCTTCACCACCATCAAGAACGAGAGATTGTGGAAGGATCATAATTCTGTCAATTTTCGGAACATTAACAGGATCATCGGTGATCAAAACTGAAGCCGTAACGACATACCGGATTTCTGGTATTGTCTGTTCGAACGCCACGGAAACAGATTCGTCGGCAGTCTCTTTTTGGCAGGAGACTGTGGCAAAGACTAAAACCAATAGTAGGAATATATACTTCCTGTAATCGGTAACTAGGTACTTGTTTTGAAGGACTGACTTGTGCGACATGTCAGTTCCCAATTGAGACCCTGGTGACATCCAGTTTGGTTTAATTTGATTCATCAGATAATTTTTCAATGTAGGCAGTTAGAAGTATGTCGCGTGTCGACAAAAAAGTGAATGCCACCTTGGACTCGTCTTTGTAGACTGGATCAGTAGAACTACGTTTCAGTCTGTATCCTGCAGGCAAAGATAACTCAACGGATACGTTCCTCCGCCTGATCCCAGGCTGCTTTTGAATCAAAAGCTGGTAATTGATCGAGTTGTCGTCATGTTGAAGAATTTCTATTGGTAAGTCATAGACTAGGTTGATGCTGGTCTGTTTGCCAGCTGCAAGCGGGAACAACCCAGATACAACCTTCTTTCCAAAACTCGAGTATGTTCGGATGGTGTCTTCCCCCTGGAAGCCTCTGCCTATTTCTGCAGCGACACTGTACTCCGGTAGGTCCAGTCGACTGATGTTTCTTATTTTAGACCCTAATGGTATATACACTCGGAAGAAGTCCCAGTAACAAGCATTTTTTAATTCCGTATAGTTAGTTCCCCGATTTAGCCATTGAGGTTCGCATCCGGCGGAGCCTGAGGCACTGAAGTTATTGTACCCAAGCATCAAATTTATTCTAGGGCCGTTCGGTCTAGTTAAATCAACTTTATAAGTTATGTCTCGCTCAACGTTACGGTCCGATTTGCTCCATCCGACGTTTGAGTCAACTACATATAAATAGTCTGTTGGGCCTGACTGGATGCGCCCATCCCAGCCTGTTTTACTGATCGATGATTGGAGTTGAGGGTCCTCAAAATACAAGAGCAATTCTTTAGTTTCAAGAGTGTTCCTGATTGCGGAAGACAGTTTTATAAGAGTGGGAAGTGACATTGGTTGTTTCAATCTATCCAAGACACCTTGCAAAGTTACGTCCATGTATGCACGACCGAATTCGTCCGTTCCTTCCTCCAACTTCGTTAGTAGGTTTCGAGATGTAATTGTGTGGCCACCAGTGGGTGAAGGTATGTGATCGATGGCCCTGACTATATCTAAGAATGCCCATTGCGTAAGGGCAGCAACCCCGTCAACGTCTTGCCTCTGGCCAATTTTAAACATATCTTTAGCTGTACCTGCTGTTGTCGGAAAGTCAGGTTCCCAAGATACATCTCTTAAAAGCCATACATGGGCATTCATGTGTTCTTCCAGACCAATTGGTGCCGGAGGATAGAGTATCAGTCGTCCCCAATCATCAACCCGCACTGCGTCGTGATATCGTACGTCCTCCAAGTCACCGTTCTGAAATGTTAGGAGCCATATGGACGACACAAATCCGCCTGTGGCCCTGACTTCGTCGGCTGATTGTCCAAGAATGAGAAACTTCGTAGGTTCGTCGGAGTTCAAGATAGTGCTTGCTATTGGGGTGAATTCTGCGATAAATCTAAGTCCATCTTCTAAAGTTTTGATGAGTTCCTTGACAGTATTGATCCCGTCCGCGCTCCGGATGTTTCCCGGTGATGCCGTGAGGGCTTCTCTTGACTTGCTAAGTCTATTGGCGAGATTGTTAAGGCTGTCGCCATGGGTTTTAGCAGAGTCCAATGTTATGGCAAGGCGCCCATTCTTGCCGAAGAGGCTCAATCCCTCTCCTTGGGATCCCATAGCAGGTTCGACTATTGCGAGAAGCAAGGCAGTTGCTGCATTCACTTCTGAGAAGGCAGCTAGTAAATTTTCTGTCAATTCGATCTGATTAGACAATGTTTTATCTGTGACTTTGTTGATATGGAGTAGCGTTTGTAGAGTTGTCAGGGCCTCAGTGGCGTCTTTAAGGACTAAATCTACCAGAGGTATAAGAGCTTCAATGTCGTCAAAAGTTAGTGCCTCGTTTTGGTCCGCCTGATGGTCCAACTGGCTTAGGATTGGATATGCAGCGTCACCAATATTGGAGATGTTAATCACTAATTCAGAGGCAGCAACGCCAATTTCTGAGGCGACCATCATTTGATCTTCCAACTGTTCAATATTAGACGTGAACGATGCGCCTATAGGTAGTCTCAACAAAGGCCACGCACTCTTACGCATAGCCGTGGCTCTAGAGATCTGTTCAACAGAATACTTGAAGTCCGCCTTTAGTTCCGTGGCTTCTTCAGTCAATAAAAGTGTGGATTTACTGTTGGAAAGGTTGACGAGCAGGTTTTGTGCATCGGCCTGGATTTGTATGAGACGAGATGTAGCGGACACAAGCGTTTGAGCTGCCTCAATGTCGGCTACAAATCTGTCGCCTTGTATTCCGAATGAAGCTGCGATTGAATCTAGAGCCGGGATCCACCCCAAGCTTGGAGAGAAACGACCTGTCAACTTTAAGAAAAGTGCAGATGGATCAATGTGACTACGGATTCTGTCCAATACTACTTGAAGGTCATCGACTTGGGAAGTTGTTTCGTCTGAAAGCCTAGTTACTGAGAGTGCACCAATGTCATCGAAACTATCTTCGGCTTGAATGGCGTGAGGCAGCGCTTTGAGAAGCAAAAAAAGCACGGCGACCGTGAGGCTGAGACCGGCAATTCCTAGGGCAGTGCCCCAAAGGATATGTAGTAGGTGGTTTCGGATGCTGTATGCCATGCAATTGTGCCAAGCAAAAATTGAGTAATTTAATGTTATTTAACGAGTCATATTATACAACTACGTCTCTGTAACTCAGATTGGATTGCTCAGGATGATGGGGTCATCAGT
The DNA here is from genome assembly GCA_030754315.1 of SAR202 cluster bacterium. Classification (GTDB taxonomy): domain Bacteria; phylum Chloroflexota; class Dehalococcoidia; order Lucifugimonadales; family JASMAO01; genus JASMAO01. The sequence continues at coordinate 3,240 of JASMAO010000044.1, read as the reverse complement.
GCGAAGGGTCGGTCGAATTCGGCCCAGTCAGTTTGTCACGATGTCGATGGGTTGTGGGTACTTGACATAACTAAGATGTGCCAATATCCTGAAATGTGATATGCGTTCGCTAAATGAACAGAAAGAAAAAATTGATGGTGCCTCTTATCGGGAGTTGAGACTGCTCGAGGAGGTGGGCGCCGCGTCTAATTTGAGCCAAAGGAAATTAGCGCTTAGCCTTGGGATTGCTTTAGGAGTAGTCAATGTCCTGATACGAAAGGTAGCAAAGAAGGGCTACATTCGTATTACCCAAAGTGGTTGGCGACGGTGGGCTTATGTTTTGACGCCAGCAGGCATGACCCGAAAATTCCAACTATCCATGGAATACATGGATAGTATCTTGGGCCACTACCGAAAAGTTCGTAGCATGCTTCGAAATGAACTCAGTCAGTTACCCATCAACCCGGAATCTAGGATTGCGATTATAGGCACCACTGGCCTCGCCGAGCTCACTTATTTAGCGCTACTAGAAATGGGGATCACTAGAATAGATTTTTTCAGTCTTGAATCTACGGTAAGAAATGGCGCACGTTTTCTCGGCAAAGATCTTAATGGGATCGGGCAACTGCGAGGTAAAAACTATTCTAAGGTTGTCATGGCGGTAACTGGTGATGCCGTACCTCAACGTATTCAACTTGCAGCACAAGAGATAGATGAACCACAAATTGTTGAACCTTTTTTACAGTCTGGTGATGGAAATGTTAATGGGATTCATGGAGGCTAGGTCAATCTTTGGATAGGAATGGAATTACAAGTTGGTACTTGGCTCGGACGAAGCCTTTGTGTGAATATAAGGCTGCCGCAGCATTGGAAAGTGAAGGGGTTGACCTTTTCTTCCCCAGAGTGAATACACCGAGACCTCGCAGAGGTCATGAGGACACCCCACTGTTCCCAGGATATCTGTTCGTGAGGTTCAACTCAACAGGAATCGGTTTAACAGCGATTAGTAGAATTTCTGGTCTAGCTGGTTGGGTTGAATTCGATGGGGAGGTGCCGTCTGTCCCGGATACAATAATCTCGGAACTGTCCCGTACAATCGACAATGTCAATAGGAACGGCGGGTCGTGGCGAAGATTCCCGTCTGGGGAGATGGTAAGGATTACCTCTGGATGGATGAATCATCTTGCTAAAGTCATTGAACAACCTCAATCTCCTGAGTCCAAGGTTAGTGTGCTTTTACACTTTATGGGGAAACTAGTTCGGGCTAGTGTTCCATGGAAAGACTTGGAGCCGGCAAGTGGTGGGTCTGATGAATTCCCTCAGGGTAGACCGCTGCGCCGCACCCGAGGTAAAGGTAGATGGATTAATGGACATGGTCCAAGAGTCTTAGACGCAGGTTGATACCGACAGATCTATGCTAGTCGCTTCTGGTTCAAAAATATGTGGCTCTAAACAGCGTCGGTCGATTTTTCTGGGCTCCTGGGCATTTACAACTGAGGGCCGTGTAATTTTCAGAAAGCAGCATGATCCTACGTATGGATGCTGGAAAAGTTTTGTTTTGATCGGGATATAATGGTTTGGACATCTTATAAAAATTTCCTTATGGAGGAGCCAGTATCTGGCATTTTGGCTCAATCTAAGATACATCGTTACAAACGACCGTTTGATCTTGCTGTTCTTGCTGTGGTTTTTGCTGTCGGGTTGCCAGTGTGGATCCTTTTGGGGATTATGGTTCCGATTTGCATCTGGCTCGATGATCGTGGTCCGATTTTCTTCCGACAGGAACGCATAGGTCAATTTGGTCGGAAATTCAGTTTCTTGAAGTTCCGATCGATGGTTCCAAATGCTGAGAGAACTAGCTTGTGGACCCGTGATAGAGATCCTAGGGTCACTAGGGTAGGCCGCTTGATAAGAAGAACAGCGATTGATGAAGTGCCGCAAATGATCAACATTCTTAGAGGAGAAATGAGCTGGGTAGGACCACGTGCATTGCCGACCAAAATGCACGAAATGGCGGTGGAAGAGCAACCTAGGTTCGTGGAACGGCTTGAAGCCTTGCCAGGTGCTGTTGGTGTGGCTCAGATGTATCTTCCACGCCATACACTATCAGTCAGGCGCCTCAAGTACGATCTGGTGTACATAAGAAAAGCGAGTATGTGGTTGGATTTCAGACTAATCGCATGGGCTGCTGTTTACATTCTTTCGGGTAAATGGGGACGGGGGAGGCTTGGTACAGATCAAGGCCTCGAAGCCCAGTTGGTTGAGGAATCTAAGTAGGTGAAGATTTTAATTACGGGTGGTGCAGGCTTTCAGGGTAGCCATCTCGCAGAGAGGTGTCTAGATTCTGGCCACGAGGTTACACTACTTAATACCCTATCGGATGATGCCGAAGATAATATATCGTCCTTCCGTGACCGTGTGTCTGTTGTTTGGGGCAGTGTCACCGATGCCGAGATTGTTGAGAAGCCTGTGCGTGGGCAAGATGTTGTTGTTCACATGGCTGCTAGGATCAACGTCGATGAGTCTCTTGCTGACCCTAGGAGTTTTCTTGATGTTAATGTATGTGGCACCCTTAATGTTTTGGAAGCCGTGAGACAATCGGGCTCCAGACTTATACACGCCAGTACGTGTGAAGTGTATGGATATGGGCAACAATCTCCTTTGAGCGAACACGCTGAATTGAACCCTTACAGCCCATACGCGGCGTCAAAAGCTGCCGCTGATCGGATGTGCTTTGGATATCACAAAAGCTTTGGCGTGGACGTTACCATACTCCGTCCAAGTAACGTATATGGGCCACGACAGAAAGCTGGGGCTGGCGGTGCTGTAATATCTATATTCACTTCCTTAGCTGCATCCGGAAAGCCTTTGAAAGTTTTCGGTACGGGCGATCAACGCAGGGAATATATACACGTCACTGATTTAGTTAACGCTTACGATTTGGTGCTTAAGCGGGATGATTTATCTGGGGTCACGATTAACGTGGGTTCTGGCGAAACCCCATCTATAGGAGAGATAGCAAGTTTTATTAGTGAGAAAATGGGAGTTCCAATCCACCGCGATTCGCCGAGGCCCGGTGAAGTACCAGGATTCGCACTTGACAGCTCATTCATTAGAAGCTTGGGATACAAGACTAATGTGCGATTCCAGGACGGCCTTGGCCAGTATCTAGATCAAAGGATTCCATAACGAGTTTGATTTTGACTGAGGAGTGGCATTACCTCTCAAAGGTAGAGACCCTCTAAAGGCATCTGATGGGTA
>JASMAO010000043.1 GCA_030754315.1 SAR202 cluster bacterium | reverse complement strand
AATCGGCATAACGATTTGTACTTCGTACTTAGTACGCCTGCTATTGAAGACGCGGAATTCGACACGATGATGCAAAAACTTTATACCTTGGAAAAAGCTAACCCTGAGTTAGTCACCTCCGATTCACCTACTCAGCGTGTAGGCGCCCCACCATCTGATGGCTTTGCCCAGATCACACACCGACTACCTATGCTCAGTTTGGGTAACTCTTTCAATGATGCAGATTTGCAAGCATGGCACGCCAGGGCAACTCGATTACTCGAAGTTGATGACTTCAATATGGTATGTGAGCTCAAGTACGACGGATTAGCAGTTGCTCTGACCTATGAGGACGGAATTTTTGTAAGTGGTGCGACTAGAGGAAACGGATCTATTGGAGAGGACATCACACCAAACCTACGCACCATAAAGAGTATACCTCTCAAACTCATGGGCAAAACACCTAAAATATTGGAAGTCAGAGGAGAGGTCTTCTTTCCATTATCAGCATTCAACACGTTTAACCGTGAACGAGAAAGCGACAAACTACCAACGTACGCTCACCCACGCAACGCGGCCTCTGGGTCACTACGCCAACTCAATCCGCTTGAAACAGCACAGCGAGGCTTAGATATCTATATTTACAGCCTAGGATATACCGAAGAACTTGTACCTCAAACGCATTGGGAGACTCTTTCTTACCTAGGCAATCTAGGATTCAAAGTCAACCCAAACAACAATCTCGTCACTACCTTGGAAGAATCAATATCCTACTATCGCCATTGGCTAGATAAACGCGAGGAACTTGACTACGGATGCGATGGTGTGGTGATCAAAATTAACCGGTTCGACCTTCAACAACATGTGGGAGAGGCGGGACGTGAACCCCGTTGGGCTATAGCGTACAAATTCCCATCTGTCCAATCGATCACTCAATTAATACAGATCCGTACCAATGTTGGCCGTACAGGTTCTATTAACCCATACGCTGTCCTTGAGCCAGTCGACGTCAATGGCGTCACCGTAAAACAAGCCACTTTACACAACGAAAACTACATCAGATCTATGGACTTACGTGAAGGTGATTGGGTCGTGGTACAAAGGGCCGGTGAAGTGATCCCTCAAATCGTCAGCGTTCTGACCGATAGACGCTCTGGTAAAGAACGCATATTCCGCATGCCAGTCCGGTGTCCAAGCTGCAGTGAACCTATCACACGATTTCAGGGTGAGGCGATCAGCCTTTGTGTCAACTCCGGTTGCCCTGCACAACTCATACGTCTTGTAGAACATTTCGTAAGCAGCAGCAATATGGACATCGAAGGCTTAGGGTCAATGCAAAGCTCCATGCTTATTAACAAGGGTATCATAAGGGATGTGTCCGACATCTATTATCTAAAGGCCGAAGATCTTATCAAGTTGGACCGGTTGGGTAAGAAGAGCGTATCCAATTTGATGACAGCAATCGGATACAGCAAACAGCGACCCCTATCCCGAGTCTTAGCAGCGCTTGGCATCAACCACGTCGGTAGCGAGATCTCAGAATTATTGGCTCAACACTTCGGATCACTAGAGGCACTTTTTGTGGCTACCGATGAAGAATTAATTTCTATCCCATCCATAGGGCCAAAGATAGCTACCAGCGTAACTGAATACTTCGCTAAAGAATCGAACAAGCGACTGATCGAGCGTTTACGCGAAGCAGGTGTGACCACAGACAATGGGCCCCTTAATCAACTTCCAATACAGCCATTAGCAGAACTGAGATTCGTAGTCACGGGCCGATTGAACCGTTTCACTCGCTTGGAAATAACAACTCTGATCAAAGAGCTGGGGGGTACTGTAAGTAGCAGTATTAACTCAAAGACCGACTACCTAGTAGTTGGCGAAAACCCAGGATCTAAGCTGGCTGATGCTAGCAATTTTGCTACTAAGATCATTACCGAAGATGAGTGTGCGGAGATAATTAAAGCGGCTTCTCACATAGACTCGGCGATCTAATCGTCAACAAAGATTATATATTCACCAGTTGTCGATTTCAAAAAATCCCGGGAGAGGCCCGAATCGCCTTGCTCTACATTCTTTCATAACTACTCTTCTATTTACACATGGCACTGGAGGCCATTCAGCACGCCACCTTGACGCGAAGGTTCGGATAATCTCGACCCTAAGCACAGCTTGAACGGAACTCAGTGCAAGACAGGCGTTTCACCTGAACAAGGCCCTGGGGATAAGTCAGAGGAACCGACATTCACGCTTGTTAGAGAGAGGAGTTACGAGCAAAGGCAAGCATTCTGCGTTTTTTGCAACTATAACAATCGCAACCTCGCTTTGCCTGGAACACCTCTGCGTATAATAACGTCACCAAATCTTTATACGTACACCTGTAGGCCAACCCAATAGATACAAACTCCTTGAGACGGGCGAGTCGGTCAGCGTCCTCCTGAGAAGAAAGTTTTTCTCCCCCTAGCACAACTTTTTTTGCATAGAAGCGCAGTCTAGGGATATGGCCAGCAATTATATCCTCGGGCTTCTCTGATCTCGTACTGTTCATACCTTCCCCTCAATCATAATACTTAGGGATCTTGCTGATCCCTCAGTGTAGACTGAGCTACTGTCTACGGAAAGGCGCTCCAAGGCCACATTTTCATGAAACACCCGGTATGAAAATGCGTTTATTCGCCGGTGAGGAAGAGTCCTGTAGCCCTAGCACCCGTACAGAAAAGTCGATATGGTAAAATCCTCGCCATACTGTAAAGAAGGATCCGCTATCTACTTTTCCAGATTGAAGCTTTCGAATTTCCGTAACTATGTGAGCCTCGACCTGGAGCTTGAACCCGGCACCATAATACTGCGCGGTGACAATGGTCACGGCAAAAGCAATTTGATCGAGGCTCTGTACCTCCTGGCCATCGCAAAATCCCCTCGTGCATCAACCGACAGTGAGATGGTAAGGAGCCATGGCTCCATTGAAACCCACACTCAAATCGCAGGTGTTGTAGTGCGAGATAATGATGAGGTCCACGTTCAAGTTGATCTGGTTGCAGACATCGTGGCATCAAGCGACACCGTCCAAACAGCTCCGATTAAGAAACAAATCAGAGTAAACGGAATATCTCGTCGCGCTCCCGATCTTATTGGTGAAATCACCGCAGTAATGTTCAGCGCCCAAGATCTGAATATTGTTTTCGGGTCCCCGGCCTTCCGTAGAAAGTATCTAAACGTTCTGATATCTCAGATTGACGCCAGATATTTGAGAGAGTTACAGATCTACCAACACGTCTTACACCAACGTAATCAACTCCTCAAGTCGGCTCGGATTGGCCATTCAAGCCCAAGTGAACTCGATTATTGGGATAGCCAACTCGTGGCAACCGGTCAGTACATATTACAGCGCCGAATGGAAACTGTATCCAAGTTGATCACAATGTGCGATCCAATTCACAAAAGTTTGACAACCGAAGAGAAAATCATGGATTTAATTTATGTGCCATCAGTAAACAGGAACACCCAAGATTCCACACTGAAAGACACATTCCGAGCGACCATTGAAGGCCGCCGTGACCAGGACATAGCCGCGGGGTTCACCACAGCAGGTCCGCACAGAGATGATTTACAGATTCAGTTAGATGGATTGGACCTCAACGCATACGCCTCTCGGGGCCAGTGCAGAAGTATCGTACTTGCAATGAGGCTTGGTGAGGCTCGCTATCTTTCAGAGAGTCGTATGCAAGAGCCTGTCCTTCTCCTCGACGACGTACTATCGGAGCTAGATGAAATGCGTCGAGCCAAAGTCTTAGAATATTTGCGCGGATATCAACAATGTTTTGTAACCACATCCGACTTAGGTGCAATCGAATCTCGGTTTATGGCTGACATGTCCATATTTACAATTCGCGACGGGCATGCAGCACCCAGTGAAACAGTGTTCAGGGATTAATTGTATGCCAGTGGTCAGACAGAGTGACCCTTGATAGGAACAACACGCCTAATTTGATACATCTTGCAGTCCTACTTTCACAATTTCTAGTATGGGATCACGACAATACTCTGTTCGATCTCCGCAGGTAGACTTACCAAAATCTGACAAAAGAGGGTGTTTAGACATATGAAGGCTGCAATTGCTACTGGCATCAGAAAAATCCATTGCGAGGATGTCCCAACTCCGAAACCAAAACAGGGCATGTTGATAGTCGACGTGGAACTTGCTGCGGTATGCGGGAGTGATCTTCATGTCGTTTATAGCGAATATTGGCCATCTGAAGGCTCTCCATTGGTGCCCGGATGGCCGGGGCATGAGGGATTGGGACGGGTATCGGATGCAGGAGGGTCTGACTTTTCGGTCGGCGAGCTTGTTCTAATGCTTCCCGCTGTGGCCAGCGCCGGCACATTTGCCGAATACACTATAATCGACCCTAACCAAGTATTGCGGCTCCCAGATACTAAACCGCACTCGGAACTCCTAATGGCCCAACAGTTGGGAACTGTGATCTTCGCTTGTAAACGACTACCACCCCTTAAAGGAAAAACTGTCGTCGTAATTGGGCAGGGTACTGCTGGCCTATTTCACGACTTCGTTATATGTGGCCTCGGGGCTGAGCGCATCATAGCAATTGAGCCTATGCCTGCAAGAAGGGCTCTTTCAAAGCGTATGGGAGCCGACACTACCATCGACGTGACAGGGGCCCCCGCCACTGAAGCTGTTTATGATCTCACTGATGGCAAGGGAGCCGACGTTGTCGTAGACGCGGTCGGGAGCGTAGAAACTCTGAATCAAGCTTTGGATATCGCTGGAAAAGATGGCCGCATTGCCGCTTTCGGTCTGCCCACGAGTAGAGCACGCGTACAATTTCACTGGTCCACATTTCTTGAAAAAAGCCAGACCATGCACGCTGTCCATGGTGGACAACTTGTACCGGGTCTCCCAGATTTCCGGGCTGCCATTGATCTTATTGTCAATGATAAGATCGACGTTAGTCCACTACCCACCCACACACTACCTATCACCAGAATTAAAGAAGCATTCGATCTGGCTGAATCAAGAAAAAACAACGCCGTCAAGGTTTTAGTGAGTTGTAATAACTGAAGTTCCGAAAGCTTAACAAGCAACTAATCAGTGACACAACTACACGAACTTTCCATCGTTGAGGCACGCGAGTTTATACGAACTGGGGAAATATCGCCAGGGGATCTGATGCAAGCGCTTCTTAAACGAGCCAGCGACCTTGAACCAAAATTGAAGGTATGGGTAACTCTTAACCAGGAAGCGGCTTTGGAGACAGCGGGCGATCTGGAACAAAAAATTGCCACCAGAACTCTCAACAAATTACATGGGATACCACTGGGGATCAAAGATATATTTTTTACCGAGGGGATTATTACTACGGCCTGCTCACCAATACATGCTTCCTTCGTCCCAAGCTACGACGCCACCGCAGTCGCTCTTTTGAGAGATGCCGGAGCCATAATCATGGGCAAAACGGTAACCACAGAGTTCGCATGTATGGATCCATCTCCCACTCTCAATCCTTGGAACCCGACCCGTACACCAGGAGGTTCCAGTAGCGGATCAGCTGTAGGCGTTGCAGCCCGCATTTTCCCCGCAGCGTTGGGAAGCCAAACAGCAGGTTCGGTGTTGAGACCCGCATCGTACAACGGCGTCGTCGGTATGAAGCCAACTTTTGGTAGTATAAGCAGGTACGGTGTGTTTCCAGTAGCACATACGCTGGATACCATTGGCTTTTTCACCCGTACAGTCGTTGACTCAGCAGAGCTACTATCTGTGTTGTCCTGTCCCGACCATAAAGATCTTACAACGGCGTATGCACCTACAACCACTTACTCATTAACCACCAACGATGTGAAACCACCTCGTATCGGTGTTCTACGGCAAATGTTCGAGGATAAAGCTAACTCAGAGACATTGGGCCACCTTGGAAAACTTCTGACCGGAATGGAAGAGGAGGGCGCAACAATTTTGGAGATAAGAACTTCGGCGGACTTCGACTCTTTGTTAGCAGCCCACAAACTCACCATGTCTGCGGAGTGCGCGTCGGTCCACAAGGCCAACTTCTTCACCCGCCCAAAAGACTATGGCCCTCAACTTACCTTGATGATCGAATCTGGTTTGAGAGAATCCGCACTTGACTACATTAAGGCTGCTGAAACACAACGAATTTTTCGACGTTTTATGGAAGAAGCAATCAAGAACGTCGATGTCCTTATCACTCCATCTACTCCAACAGAAGCTCCGGCTGATCTGTCCACCACCGGGGATCCGGTCTTTCAAACACCATGGACGGTATGCGGATTTCCTGCTATTTCAATTCCATCCGGTTTCAGCCAATCCGGATTACCTCTGGGTATTCAGTTAGCGGCTAGAGCCTGGGACGAGGCTACTTTGTTTAAAGCTGCTCAATGGTGCGAGCGGGCGTTAGACCTAAAAATGGTGCCGGCACTTTAGAGAGACCAAATGCCAATGATCAACACCCTATGCACACCTATATGAAGCGCTGCAAGTCGCTTCATAACTTGTTTATCAATTCAGGCTGCGTGCTATACTGATTCCAAAGCACGCCGGAGATTTTCTTGAAAATCACCCAAGAAGAAGTAGTGAACCGCCAAACCGTCCTTCTCATCGAAATGGATGATGAAGATCTGGACCCCTATCTTGACCGCGGCTATCGGAAGATCGTACAGCGAGTCAATATGCCCGGGTTCCGAAAAGGTAAGGCACCACGCTCTATAATAGAGAGGTACTTGGGACGAGAGAGCCTACTCCAAGAATCCATAGAGTACATGCTACCTGACATCTCTCGGAGAGCCGTAGAAGCGCAGGAACTGGAAACATCAGGTATGCCTCGACTGGAACTAGAAGGCCTAGACCCTGTCAAAGTCAAGGTCACAGTTCCGTTGGTTCCCGAAGTTGATCTTGGAGACTACAAGACCATCAGGGTGGAGGAGACCGTAGTTAATATAACTGATTCGGACGTTGACAAGAGGCTCGAGGACATGCGGACAGAAGCATCGACTTGGGTTCCCGTCAACCGTGCTGTAAAAATGGGCGACATGGTGACCATGGGTGTCACCGGCGTAGTTGGGGATCAGACTATTATCAATCAACCTGATGCTATTCATAGCGTGGAAAAAGGTAGCGTTGTCCCAATACCTGGGTTTTCAGAAAAACTCGCTGGCACTAATCCGGATGAACCCAAAACATTCACTTTAGCGATCACGGACGATCATCCAGACAAATCTGTGGCGGGCAAAGAGGCTCAGTTTGATGTAATTGTCAGTGAAATAAAGGAACGGGAACTCCCCAAACTGGACGATGATTTCGCGAAAGGCTTCAGGGAAGGATATGACAGCCTAAAAGCGATGCGGCAAGAAATAGAGTCTTCGTTGAAATCAGAGGCTGAAACAGCTCAGCAAACCCAGTACCGTGAGGCCACTATAGACGCCCTTCTTGCAAAAGCTACTGTTGAAATCCCCCCACTACTGACCGAACACGAAATCGAACATATGGTAGAACGCCGCAATCAATTTGTCGCCTCGTTAAAGATGGAACTGTCAGACTATCTGAAGATAACGGGCAAGACAGATGAAGAAACACTTGAAGAAATACGCGAAAATGCCACCGATAGGCTAAGGCGCTCTTGGGCGATATCGAAGCTAGCGGAGGTCGAGAGTCTTGAGGTGTCACAAACAGAGATCGACGAAAGGATACAATCACTCGCAAACTCGTCAGAAGACCCATCAAAATTCCTTGAGAATCCGAATCTTAAATCGGAAGAGGTGTCCGAATCACTTAGGCAATCCATTCTGATGGAAAAGGCAGTCAATCAGCTTGGTGAGCTGGCGAAAAAACAGGAATCTGACGGAACCAAGAAAAATAAACGGACTGTGAAGAAAAAACCAAAAACAAGAAAAAGTAAAGGGGGAGACGATGCCGATGCAGGGACCTGAGAATTTGATACCTATGGTGGTAGAAACAGGCGCTCGCGGGGAGCGTGCTTACGATATCTATTCGCTGCTACTGAAAGAACGGATCGTATTTTTGGGAACCCCAATAAACGATCAAGTAGCCAACGCGATTATAGCTCAGCTCCTCTTCTTGGACCGAGAGGATCCAGAAAGGGACATAAGTATCTACATCAACTCCCCCGGTGGTGTGATTGCAGCGGGGTTGGCAATATATGACACTATGCACCTAATTCGACCCGACGTTTCCACTATAGGAGTAGGGTTAGCAGCAAGCATGGGTACCGTCCTGCTAGCAGCCGGAGCCCACGGCAAACGATATGCTTTAGCCAACGCTACTATACACATGCACCAGCCCATGGGTGGAACACAGGGACAGGCGTCAGATATCGAGATCCACGCTCGGGAGATGCTGCGCACCCAGGACAAAATGAGACAGATATTGTCTCGTCATACTGGGCAACCCTACGAAAAGATAGCGCGTGATACAGATCGAGACTACTACCTCAACGCGGTGGAGGCCAAAGAGTACGGGCTGGTCGACGAGGTACTAGACTCATCAGACTCTGACTCAGATGATCCATCCAAGGCTTGAAAAATCCAGCCACACCATTTATAAAGGTTATGAGGTCTGTGGGAGCAAAGGTTTGGTGATTTAACGCAATATGCCAATTTCACGCGCGGGACAAGATAACTACCAGTGTTCTTTTTGCCGCAAAGCCCAAGCGGAGGTCAAACGCCTCATCGCTGGCCCAGACCGAGTTTTTATCTGTGATGAGTGTGTCGCCCTCTGCGACCAGATAATCACCGAAGAGAATCCCTCTCCATCCAAAAAAACCTCTGGTCCTAAGGCCAAAGGACTCAGCCCCAAATGGATCAGCCAAAAGCTCGACGACTATGTAATCGGCCAAGAACGAGCCAAACGTGTCCTAAGCGTTGCAGTCTATAACCACTACAAGCGTATTTGGTCCAACCAAGAACGCAACGATATTGAGCTTCAGAAATCCAATATACTCTTACTTGGTCCCGCAGGGTCTGGGAAAACGCTCCTCGCAGAGACCTTGGCCAAAATTCTCGATGTCCCTTTTGCCATAGCAGACGCAACGTCCTTAACCGAAGCGGGTTATGTGGGCGAGGATGTGGAAAATATACTTTTACGACTAATACAGGCTGCAGATTTCGAGGTGTCAAGAGCAGAACAAGGGATCATTTACATTGACGAGATTGACAAGATCGCTCGCAAGAGCCCAAATCCATCCATCACACGCGACGTTTCGGGTGAAGGAGTGCAACAGGCACTCTTGAAGATCATTGAGGGCTGTGTGGCTAACGTGCCACCCCAAGGCGGACGTAAGCATCCGCAACAAGAATTCCTTCAGATTAGAACCGATAATATTTTGTTCGTGTGTGGCGGAGCATTCGAAGGCCTTGATGCATTTATAGAAGCCCGTGTCTGGAAAGACAAACTGAATATTGGTTTCAAAGCTAAAGGCAACTTGGCGCAAAAATCTAAATCATCTGATGACACCAAAGAATTTGTCTCATCAGATGATTTGCTAAGCTACGGGTTTATACCCGAATTAATCGGCCGACTTCCAGTCGTCGCCAGTACTCGAAGTCTCGACAAATCCGCAATGATAAAAGTACTAACTGAGCCCAAAAACGCACTGTCCAAACAGTATGAGGCAATGTTCCGAATGGACGAAGTTGCCCTTGAGTTTACGAACGATGCACACGAGGCTGCTGCAGACCTTGCGATGGCTCAAGGTACAGGCGCAAGAGGATTACGCACCATTCTAGAACAAACGCTCTTGGACGTTATGTACGAATTACCTACAATGAAGAATGTAACCCACTGTCTCGTAAATGCAGCGGCCATTCGGCGTCAGTCCGACGTCCGGCTAACAACCGCCAACAATGAGATCGTGCCAATGCCAACTGTCGACCGAATGTCTGCTTAATAAACCAGTCCACATCCCCTTCGATTAGAACACGGGATTCCCTTACGTAACCTGAGTCTCACTCACTTTCGCCTCGAACGCAAAGATCGTTCCCCGAGGTCTTAAACATCCTAAAGCCGAATGGCACGACCAATTTGTGCGGACTTATAAGATGCTTCTAAAAATTCGACGCAACGGGCCGCCGCGACTCCTGAGGCAAGATTCTCTCCCTCGCCAAGTATCAAATCAACCAACACTCTAGCAGGCAGATCAACTCTATATATATCTTCTTTAGCGAGGTTTTTGAAGCATTCGGCATCGCCATTGTTGTAATGAACATCAGACCGACCATGGATAACATCCTGTCTTATCTGACCCTCAGTTCCGTAGTAACGAAACTCTTGGTTTTCTGGCTGCCCTATATGAACTGATCCAGAAGCCTCCATTGTACCAAGTGCTCCGTTATCCAACCGGTAGCTGATTGCGTCAACTAAGTCAACTTCCAAATCAAAGTTCCCCATATAGGCAAAGGTCTCAATGGCGCGGCATCCTGTCACCCAGAACACCATCCCCATCGCGTGTGAAAGTTGCGTTTGCCCCTGTCCTCCACCGGCAATATTCGGATCCGAGTACGTGTTGGAGGATGGCGGAGTAACTGAGTAATCGAAGATAGTTCTGTAAGCCTCAGGATTACTGCGTAGGAACGACTCCACCATCGAAGCAAAGAGACCGGAAACATGGAGAAGATCACCTATACCTCCCGACTGAACGATATCTCGAATTCTACGAGCATGATCTGTAAACTGGAACGTAGTGCCTACCATCAATTCAACCGCATTGGCCTCGGCTCGCTTGACTAGATCCCAAGCATGAGCTGCAGTTAACGCCATGGGTTTTTCAACAAGCACGTGTACACCAGAGTCTAGCGCATCTCTCGCGATCTCGTAGTGAAATACATGGGGTACGGCAATTATTACACCTTGGACATTTTCCAATAAGTCATGATAATTAATATACGTGTTCTCAATCTCGTAGAATGATGCAGCTTTAGCCAACTTGTCAGGATTCGAATCCGCGAGACCCACGAGATCAGCTTTTTCGTAGGTCTTAAGGCTAGGAATATGTGCCTGCGTGGCCCACCACCCAGTTCCTATCACCCCTACGCGTGCATGTGTCATAACGACCCCTTCTTAAACTTGGATTCCTAAGCAATCTCAACATTTAAGCGAGGCTGGGCTACAAAACTGCACCACGTTAAACCGACGTCTCCTTCAAATTCCTAGGTCATCTACTGCAGTCATTTAAGGCACACTCTACTTCTTTGTCGAGACACAAGCCATCTGTTTCAACCAATTGTTCGTCAACAACTCGTCCATTATGAATTCTAATACGCCCATCAGACAATGACTTCAGAGTTTCAATCAGTAGTGGAGCCTCCCTTATGGCACCATGTCTACGTATAGCTCTAAACAGTGGTTGTTCTTCCCCTTCAGAAATCAGTTGCCTAATCGATACATCTTCGATTTCTGTCCAAAGGTCGTCGAACTCAGGGCCTCGTATTGGGTAGGTACAGTACGAGAGCGGGGCGCCATCATCTAATACCTCAGTTGCGACATGAATTGTCACCCCAGACTCCGTGGAACGTTCCTCAATGAGCTTCCAAATAACCTGCTGATATGTACCTTCAGCCGTCCCAGGCAGAGCGGGGTGCAAATTGATGGCCTGATATTGATCAACTATCTCTGACCCAGTAAACAACATATATCCGGAAAAAACACATATGTCCGGCAGGTAGCTCGATATGCGATCCAACACGGCTTTGTGAAATTCGATTCGGTGGTCTGAGAATGGGCCTCCTC
>JASMAO010000042.1 GCA_030754315.1 SAR202 cluster bacterium | reverse complement strand
CGCCAATTCGTGATTTTCTCGCAGGCTTTGCTGTATCCTCGGAGGTTGTATTTCATCCAGGTGCCCATAGATACCATGAATCGAATGGTATTGATTGAGAAGCTTGATCGCGGTCTTCATTCCTATTCCTGGAACGCCGGGTATGTTATCAGATGAGTCCCCTTGTAAAGCCTTGAGGTCAGCGATTGCCTCAGGTCCCAGGCCACCGTATCTTTCCTTTACCTTGGGTACGTCATACATCGTTCGGCCTTGTCTGCTAAAACTCATTAGTACTTTTACTCGAGATGAAACGAGCTGAAGTTCATCAGTGTCACCAGTCAATATGACAGTGTCGAGATGCTTCTCTTCAGCCTGCCTACCGAGTGTGCCTAATACATCATCAGCCTCATAGCCTTCATGTTCTAGAATCGGAACACCGAACGCCTGCATGATCTTTCGAACGTGTGGGAACTGTGCGCGTAACTCAGGCGGGCTAGACGGCCTGTGAGCCTTATATTCATCATATTCCTTATGACGAAATGTCGGTTTCGGTAAATCAAAGGTGATCGCACAGTGCGTTGGCTCAAGATCTCCAAGCGCCCACAGGAAAGTATTTAGAAACCCCAACACCCCCTGAACCTGCTCGCCCGTGCGTCGAACAGTAAGCGGCTGCTGGATGGCATGCCACGCGCGGTGGACCATGGCGTGTCCGTCCATGAGCATAAGAAGCGGTGTTTTCGCAGATGTGGCCTGCGCATCTGTGGCCATCAGTTTGTTCTGACCAGAAATGAAATGATTATACACCCAAGCCGAAGTATGGAAGATTAACTTGTAATCATGGTCAAATACAAATACATTCTCTTGGAAGTCTTATGCCATACGCAACCGTCAAAACTGGACTCCGGATCTACTACGAACGTATCGGTCACGGGCAACCATTGGTATTGATAATGGGGACTGGCCTCGACCATTCTTGCTGGGATGCTCAAGTGGAAGCATACCAAAATTCGTTTGAATGCATCGTTTTTGATAACCGAGGAACTGGGCTCACTGAGTCTCCTGAAGAGTCTTTGTCTGTGAAGCTGATGGCACAAGACACGCTGGCACTTCTAGACCAAATCGGATTAGACCGTTACCACGTCTCTGGCCTATCCCTTGGATCTTGTATAGCACAAGAACTAACATTAATAAGACCAGGAGCCGTTAAGTCCCTACAACTCCATGGTACATGGGCACGTGCTGATGGATATGTCGAAAGGAAGTTCAAAGCGCAAATACAACTACTACAGGACATGGACTTACGAAGTTTTTATGAGATCAACTTGCTATGGTTAATCACGCCGGACTACATGCGTCAAAACCCTGAAAACGTGGATCGCCTGATCGAATCGATAGTGACTGCAGCTCCTTCAAACCTCTTGTTGCTGCAGCAGTACCAAGCCAACATCTCTCATAACACACTCCATCGCCTTAAAAACATCACCTCACCCACTCTGGTTACTGTTGGAAGTTTTGACCTAGCTACACCTCCACTATACGGACGCGAGGTGGCCGACGCCATACCAACCTCCAGATACACGGAGTTCAAAGGCGGTTCCCACTTATACAATCTAGAGCATCCGGAAGAGTTCAACAGAATCACCTTAGAGTTCCTACTATCACACTCCCAATGACTCTCAAAGTGCTCGGACAATTCTCCCAGAACCTCACCGAAATCTCTGGGAGTCAGGGGTTTCTTGATCAGATAGCCAAAACGCCAAACCTTAGGCCCTATATACCAACCATAGCTCGAGCCTCTGTCAAAAGATCGGTAACGATGTCGGGTGACTCAGCCTCAGCATAGATTCGAACAATCGGCTCGGTACCTGAAAAACGTACCATGACCCAAAAACCTCCTCTAAGCACAAAACGGAACCCATCCTGTTTATCAATTGTCTCTACAGGCACGCCAGCCAGGGTCGCCGGGGAAGCGCCGTCCAAGCGCTTGGTCACAGAAGTTCGCTGCGATTCGTCAAATTCAATATCCCAGCGGTTATAGTGATGGGGTCCTACCTTCGTAGTCAACGAATCAAGTAACTCAGATATTCGTTTACCTGTCTTAGCTACCATCTCCACGACCATCAAACCACTGAGAATGCCATCCCGCTCCGGTATACCACCCCTGAATGCGTAACCCCCACTCTCCTCCCCTGCAGCTAAAGCATTTTCTCGCATAACCACAGGTCCTATGTGCTTGAACCCTACAGGGGTGACGAAGACTGGCACTCCGTAAATTGAACCAAGCCTATCAATCATACTCGTCATCGTGATCGAACGAACCAAAGGGCCTCTATCTCCCATCACTTCCAATCGATACATGCACAAGAGCGCAAAGGTCTGAAGAGTTGAAATGTACCGACCGTTTTCATCAACTATACCAAGGCGATCAGCGTCACCGTCAGTAGCAAGTCCTAGGTCTGCATTTGTCTGAGAAACCTCATTTTGAAGTCCGCAAAGGTTGTGAGCCAACGGCTCAGGCTGGGACATACCTGGGAAAGAAGGATTCGATTCGTTTCGAATCTCAACAACATCACAAAGCGCCCCATTCGCTAACTCAGCAATATACCCTGATCCAGCCCCATACATCGAGTCGACAACAACTCGTATCCCAGACCGTTTGATGGCATCAAGGTCTACGAGTCGGGCGACATGTTTCGCGTATGCAGGCCGTGGGTCGAAGCGATTCACCAGACCCTTGCGTTCAGCGAGTCCAATAGGCATCCTGCAAACATCACCTGAAAGCTGAGTTTTGGCAATTTTGGTTTCTAATTCAGCGACAACATTCGGCGAAGCGCTGCCTCCGTAATCAGGCTTATATTTAAATCCGTTCCAACAGGCAGGGTTATGGCTAGCCGTTATCACAGCTCCGCCGCCGGCTCCGGAGGCTACAAGATTATAGCTAACCACGGGCGTAGGCGTGGCCCTATCTGTCAGAGCAGTAACAATTCCATTGCCAGCCATCACCTCTGCGAAAGCTGCAGCAAAGTCATTTGAGGCAAATCTCGTGTCGTAGCCTACGGTCAAACCACGTTTACTAAAACCGCTCTCTTTGAGGTAGTCAGCCGTACCTTGGGCACAGAAACGAAGATTTTCATAGGTGTATTCCTCTCCAATAACAGCACGCCATCCATCGGTACCAAATTTTATGGGCATGATGTCTCAGACTATCACATTAGCGCCAACGATCAACCGTAGAGACAACTGTTAGTCGCACAGTAAAAATGGATTCGACTATTGATCACGGTGTTCCGACGATCTTTTCAAACAGTAAATCCTGGGACAAAATGGTGGTCATAGATAACACGATATGCCCTCTAGGTGCTGAGAATGGGCAACTACCTCGAGGATATCCAATACATTCACCACGAAATCCCAGAAACCCGTCTATCTCCAGCAATCCGTCGTGAATCTAACATCACCCAAAAATCCCATCATGCAAGGGCACCTAGTCCGGCAATTATTCTATACATCACCAATGATAGAGGCTTCGTTCTTTAAAACCGAAGATTTGTCAGTTTGTTCCCATGGAACGTTGATGTCTTCCCGACCAAAGTGTCCGTAGGCGGCGGTCTGTTTGTAGATTGGCCGGCGCAGATCAAGATCCCTAATTATGGCCCCTGGTCGCAAGTCAAAGTGCTTGTGGGTCAAGTCTATAATAACCTCATCGGGCACTTTGTTGGTGCCAAATGTTTCCACGGATATAGACGTCGGACTAGACATGCCAATTGCGTAAGAGACCTGTACTTCAAGACGATCGGCCAAACCTGCAGCGACCAAATTTTTTGCGACGTACCTTGCAGCATAACTGGCTGAACGATCCACTTTCGTTGGGTCTTTCCCCGAGAATGCCCCCCCCCCATGACGAGCCATACCTCCATAAGTATCGACAATGATCTTCCTGCCTGTGAGTCCCGCATCACCAACAGGACCCCCTGTGACAAAGCGGCCAGAGGGATTGACATGGTAAGAGGTATTTGCATCACGAAGTTCCTCTGGAATAACTTCATGGACAACTTTTTTGATTAAGTCCCGTTCGATAACGGATTGGCTGACTTCGGCATCATGCTGACTACTAATAACCACCGTATCAACTCTCTTGGGCACACCATACGAATACTCTACGGTAACTTGACTCTTACCGTCAGGTCGAAGGTATGGAAGGATGCCCTCATTTCGCACCTCAGCCATCTTCCTACATATTTTGTGTGCAAGAGAGATGGGAAGAGGCATCAGCTCAGGCGTTTCAGTACATGCGAAACCCACCATCATCCCCTGATCACCGGCGCCAAGAGTCTCGACCGAATCATCTTCTTGGGCGTCTTCTCCCCTAACCTCTGTAGCCGTGTTAACACCTTGAGCAATATCGCTAGATTGTTCGTCTAAAGAAGTCAATACAGCACAAGACCGGTAGTCGAATCCGTACGTAGGATCAACATATCCCGCTTCACGGATAGCATTGCGCACAAGTCTGGGGATATCGACATACTCTGTGTCTGTTGTGATTTCCCCCATTACTAACACCAACCCAGTGGTTACGGACACTTCGCAAGCCACACGAGCCATTGGATCGCATGAGAGAAACGCATCGAGTACAGTGTCGGAAATCTGATCGCATAATTTGTCCGGATGTCCCGCGGTGACTGACTCAGACGTCCATAGGTAATATTCAGATTCGGTGAAGCTAGAAGCCACGTTGTTTCCTCCGTATAATGATAGAATCCCAGGCTGCGTATCTAGTTCCTTAACTGATGTCTCTTCTCGCTAACGTCCCTAAACAATTGTGTTAGGTGCCGACATTCCATCCGGCCAAGTACTCTCTTTGTTCAGTCGTTAAGGTATCGATCTCTATGCCCATTGATTCCAGCTTAAGCCGACCAACTTCTGCGTCTATGTCCTCAGGCACAGGATAAACCTTATTTTCTAGGTT
>JASMAO010000041.1 GCA_030754315.1 SAR202 cluster bacterium | reverse complement strand
CGGCTCAAGCCTGGATAATACGGAACGGAGTTTTCTGCTGCCGGAGACGCCTGCGAGAACTGCTTCAACATCTCGATCACTATCTAACCGACAAGTTATCTTTGTACCTAGTTGGCTCATTACTTCCTCGTCGATCTGGCTCGGACGCTGATCTACCACTAGCAGTGTGACGTTGTATTTACGCATTTCTCTGGCGATGGTACCGAATATGGTCTGATTTGCCACTGCTGGGGTAAGGAATTTGTGGGCTTCTTCGATTGTAATTACAAGAGGTCTGGGTTCACGAGATTTGTCACCAGAAGCCCTCTCTTTCATTTCGACGTAGCGTTGGTATATTCGCCGTGTGAGGAGATTTGCTACCAAGATGTAAGCGGCAAAATTACTGCCGTATCGCCCAAATTCGAGCACGACGTGCATCCCGCGATCAAGGTATCTAATAATCTGGTTGACGGAGTCGTGGGCGGAATTTTCGTCCATGAAGTCCAGGCGACTCAATCTCGAGAGTCGGTTATGGAGTGTGCTCAAAGCCCTGTCATTGACATTCATCTCAGATGCAAGTTCCCGTAGTTCGTCCCCTCCCAGGGATATAAATTCCTTGAGCCATCGTCGACGGCCGAATTTTGAGTTGAGGCTATACGCGGCATCTGCGGCTGCTTCTGATAGATTCAGTGTCTCGCGAAGCATTTGTATATCCTCAGGTTCTATCTCTTCGTAGCCGATTCGTACCACGTAGTCAGGGGTTAAGCCGCGTCTTTTTGAACTCTTCTCATCAAGGGAAAAGACTGCGACCTGGGAAGAGAAAAGCTGTTTAAGTCCCTTAACTTCGGTTCGGGATTCGCTATATCCTTTCCATCCGTACTCACTTTGCATATCGAAGACTAGGTTGGATGCAGTACCTTTTTGAAGAATTCCCGCTAGGAGTAATCGAGTTAGAAAAGTCTTTCCAGTTCCACTTTTCCCGAAGACTCCGTTACTTCGTTCTATAAATTCCTCGATGTCTAAACACAGTTTAGTTTCCATATCGAGGGGAGTTCCAATTGAGAAATGGCGATCGTCCTCTGCGCCAAAAACGAGTCCAATGTCTTCTTCTGTCGCAGTAAATGCAACAGAAAAGTGGCCGGGTATCGTCTTTGCTGGTTGATGTCCATCGACTGATAGTGTGAGCATGGGCTCAGCTTTGATGATTCCGTAGGCTGACGTTCCTGCCACAACGCTGGCGATAAAGGGATTTGATACGTCAGGTGGGTTACTTGGCAGGGTGGGATCGCTGGCCCCGAGAGTAATATCGGTGATAACAGCAAAAAATCGAGTCTCTTTTCCTTGGATACTGACGAAAGTGCCGACCTTGATATTTTCCAACGAAGTTTGTGGGTCTAGCTTTATCTCTAGTCCATCGGTCAGCGACCCTGATACCACCATGCCCAGAGGTATACGGGATTTGGTACCATCGGATTTAGATGAATTACTGTTCATAAAGAGAGTCTCTTAAGTAACGGGTTGAGCCTGTGGAGTTGTCCGCCGAGCAGAGTCGCTAGTTCTTTGCCTGACTCGACCAAGAATTGATTTGGATCCGTATGAGATGCACTCGCACGCGCTAGGAACGAGGCGATGACTTCATCACCAGATGTGATGGGGGCTTTAAGGAGTGTTGACAAAAATTCGAGTGAATTACTGAATTCTCGTACCTCTTCACTCTGGCACTCATAAACGTGGTCGTGGACTTTGGGGGGCATTGGGGCCAAATAGCGGTTCAACTGGCCGTTGTTCCTATATCCGACTAGCAACGATCGAAAACGAGTAGAATATAGGCGGCCTAGTTGAGGATTGGTATCATAAATATTCTCGACTGATTCCGCTGTTGCTCCCATGGCCACTGTATGTCGTCCTGGATCGATACTCAAGGTAGCGATATCATGAACAACGCCAAACACAGGGCTCTCACCGCCACTTTTCACAAGGGCACCTAGAGGCGCGGATTCGAATAGTTTGTAGCACTGCGATGTGAACTCGGTGCTAGTTGCCTCGACCACCTCAGCAATACGCTCTATTTGTTCAGGCAACAGTCAGTCCTTAATGTGAGTTATCGATTAATTGCCGTTTTGAACGGCACAATTATTGAATAGAGTTTCTTTCTTTTCATTTACTCTGGTGTCCCTTTTCAACAAAATCAGCGGTTGGAACCAATTTGAAACTGTTTTTTTACAAAGCTCGTACCCGTTTGGACCGTACCTTTTCAGAAGTGTACGTAGGCAACCCCTTTTCATAAAGAACGCGCTCCAAGTGCTGCACGAAGAACCGCCTGTCGGCCCCATTAATAACCGCCTGTTCGTGTGCCTCCATTAGCGCGACAGGGTACCCCTGGCCCCGTTTACATTGGTCTAGAATTAAGGTATGAGTTAGGTTGAGAAGAGATTTATCTTTGGCGACCCAAGAAGGGACCTCAACTCGAGCGATCTCTTCCCCGACGTTGATGTAAAAGAAAGCGACCCCGTTGTCACCGTAGTACTGCGTAACAATAGGATGATTGGATGTGAAGGTTGCTGAGCGTTCACCTGTTGAGAGCATTCTTTCGAAAATTTCTCTGTCTCGTATACCATCAACACAGTTGTCACATGGCCCTCGCTCTGGTTGGGACGAACCACAGAATCCTTGTTCTGTGGAGCCGTAATGGCAGGATACGGTTCGAATTGCGTTGACGATTTCTGTTGAGCCTGGCATGCTAATGTAGCTTGCGAGGGCGAGACGTCGCTGCTTGGCGATACCCCCCAATTCGTCCAACGCGGCGGCAAATCCTTCCTCTACCAGTGCCCTGAGTACGAATTCTTGGTTGAGTGGACCAACCAATCCGAGCATAATCAGGGACCCATCAAGAAGTGCTAGAGTTTCTTGATGTGGTGAAAGGTTTTCCACAGCTTCGGTCAAAGCACGTATCTCTTCGACGGCTCGTTTTGCGGATAGGAGCGTACCTTCTATAGTCTGTCGTCTATAGGTCAATGGATCATGTATAACAAGCGCATCTTCGTTGCCGTAAAGCAGACAGTTGTTATAGAGATTCGCGTCAGGCTTGTCACCGTAGTTTAGTGCCGCGATTCCGGTGTTGATTAAAAAACATCTTACGGGTAGATGACGGTCTATATCTATGTGAGACCCATCGGCTGCAGCTACGGAGAAATTCTCATTCGTCGCCTCTGATTTACATCGGGCCGCTGGCGATTCCGTAATACCTGGAAGTAGCCCTAGGGTAGAATTCCCATCTTCGCTGATATCGGCGTATTGTTCTACGGGGAATCGTAGCAGGGAAGAGACAGCTCTTTGGAGACGCTGTTCGCGGTGACTTCGTCTCGCTACAAGGTCGTATGCCATATCATCTATTTGTAGGGCAGCTTGGGCAATATCTAAAGACACGGGTGTGCACGCTTCCTTAAATGTTGGTGTGACATTTTATTTGATCTCCATGCTTTCACCTTCAATTCGGATGGAACGTTCGCCTACATGGATAGTAACCTTACCTGCTCTACGTAACTCACGGTGGATCTGATCCATGCGTACTGACAATGGTTTGTCAGGAGATACCTTTGAAGATTTGGGGGCAGCACCTCCGAACAGGCTTGGTTGCGGCAGATCAGATATGTACTTAGAGAATCGGTCCAGAAAAGCCTCGAATACCTGCCTAGAAAATTTGCTCAATATCGAGGAGTTCGACGAGTCGGCAAAGAGCATTTCCACACCGAGAGAATTTTCAACAGATGATATTGTCATCATAAGGACGGGGTACGGTTTTTGCTCAAACCGTTGGCGAGTCTTTCCCCCGGTTTGGCCCACTTCTCTGAGAGTTGCTTGTAGTATACGGAGAAGCGAGGATAGATACGAAACTTGTAGCATGCTTTGATCGAAACTGATACTGAAACTGTCGCGGCTATATTTTGGATTATTGTTGGTCGTCATGTTCAAATTCCTGTTGCCGTATGAGTCCGGAGCCCATGTTGGACCGTCCAGTTTTGGTACAGGTTATCTTAGAATGCGAATATCACCAACACGTTGGGTAATCTTTTGAGCGTCAAGGTGTTCTAGGAGGGAGAGGGAATACTTTCGACTGGTATTGAAAAGGTCTCGAACATCTGCGACTGTGATTTGTCCATTGGTTTGTACGAACTTTCGAATCTCATCTACCATTTCTGTGTAGGCGGTTTTGGCAAATGCAATAGTTTCGTTGACCCTTACAATTTGTCCGTTGTGTTCTAGAAGATTCATTATCTCTGGGTCTATCGTAGAATCCGTAGGAGGCGAATATGGAGTGGTCGTCAGTCGTTTAATGTAGTCGCTGGCGATGCCATTCTGAGCGTCTGAAAGGTTTCGTTCGTGGTCTGGAAGGCGGATAGTTGGACCTTCTTCGATCAGTAACCCATCTCTTTCCAAACTGGCTATCATTTCATCAAAGATGTGTACGGATATCCCAAGCCTGCTACGCAGTTCCTCTTTAGGTGCGCCTTCCCTTAAGGGGAATTGTTGGTGATAGAAGTTAAGGAACTTCTTAGCTTGGCCTCCTAATGATATCCATCCATCAGAGGTAAACATGTAGGTACCTGGGCCGATTATGTGTTTGCCAAGGCTCACAATGAGCCGGTCTGTTTCCATCGTTTCAAGTTCGAGTATGGCCGTGCCGGATTCCAGATTGGTTTTATTTACAATATCAGTGAATTCCGCGGGTTCGGATTCCCCTATGCTCTTGAGTAAAATGTCTCGAGTTGATCCCTGTTGCATCACTGAGAGTTTTTCGAGCAGCGGGAGATGTTTGCGCCTATGACGCTTGGCATGTGGGTCTATGATGCTCCCACCTCCCATTGTGGTACGGTTTGACCGTAGGACGAAGTGATCCCCTTTTACTACTACTATCGGATTCTCGAGTTTGATCTGTGCCCAAGTTGAGTCACCAGGTCCAACCCTGTCTGACTCGAGTAGTCGTAGGCGTCCAACGGTTTCGTTGCTCCCAGTATGGACTGTGATAAACATGTTGTGCCGCAATTCACGAGGTGCATCAGGGAGGACAGAGAGCGATACGTCCATAGCGACAGTCGACTTAAGCCATCCAGGGCTGGTTAGGACGTTACCGCGTTGTATACCCTTATGATCTATGCCAGAAAGATTGGCAGCTACTCTACTACCAGGAATAGCGTCGCCAATTTTTTTGCCGTGGGTTTGTATACCGCGTATTCGGGCTTTTGACCCACCAGGCAGCACCTCTACCTCTTGGCCAACGGAGAGTTTTCCGTCAATTAGAGTTCCTGTCACTATGGTGCCAAATCCAGACATAGTGAATGAGCGATCTATCGGTAATCTTGGCCGACCTAAGTCACTTCTAATTTCGGTTTCACCCAACAATTGGTTGATAGCATCCATCAATGTTGACAGCCCTTCACCTGTAGATGCAGAAACGGCTATGATTTTGGACCCTGAAAAAGAGGTGCTTTTCAATAGTTCTTGAACGTCTGTAAAGACCAAATCCAGCCAATCATCTTCGACTAGTTCCTTCTTTGTTATTGCTACGATTACACGGTTGACGTTAATTAGATCCAGAATTGCAAGGTGTTCCCTTGTCTGGGGCATTATTGATTCATCTGCTGCGACAATGAGCATTGCTAAGTCAACACCGCCGACGCCAGCGAGCATGTTGTTCACGAAATGCTCGTGTCCAGGCACATCGATGATGCTGGCCTCGTCGCCTTTTTCTAGTGGCAGCCATGCAAAGCCGAGGTCGATTGTCATCCCTCGTTCCTTCTCTTCACGTAGGCGATCCGGATCGACACCTGTGAGTGCTTGAACAAGGGTGGACTTGCCGTGATCAACGTGTCCTGCGGTACAGATTACGTGCATCGAACGGTTCCAAAAGTCACGGATGGGCAGAGGATAGCACAAGCTTGGATTTGAAGTTGGCTCCACTCGTTCGTTCGGTTTTACAAAAAGAAACGGGAGAAAACTTCGTTCCCTAACAATCTGCCTTTTGCTGTCAATTTGATAAAGTCAGAGGACTGTTCAACAAGGCCGGTTGATTCCAGTTCCGATATGATGCTCCCGAAATGTTTTGCTGGTGTATCAGAGAACCTGGCGCTGAATTGGTCTATACAGATTCCGGTGTCTAGCCTAAGCCCCATCATCATCGTTTCGGCAATTTCCATTTTCCTGTCGATGGCCTCGACTTCGTCAACTACTGGTATGTTTGGTACCGGACTTTGTGTAGGTTCCTTGTGGGAGGTTTTCAAGCGCGTAATGTATTCCCGTGGCGGTTTGATGTTCCAGAAGCGTTGTCCATTTATATAGGAGTGGGAGCCGGGTCCTATTCCAAGGAAGGATTCGTTTCGCCAGTAAGTTAAATTGTGGACACTTTCGTTGCCCGGTTTTGCCCAGTTCGATATTTCATAGTGGCGGTAGTCTGGGTGTGAAAAGGTTTCGTCACACATCATATACATATCTGCGGCCAGATCAGCATCTGGGGGAGGTAACGTCCCTATTTGGACCTGTTTCTTCATCGGTGTTCCATCCTCAAGGGTTAGGCAGTACATGGATACGTGGGCGGGTTCCATACCCCTGGCGATTTCTAAAGTTGTGTTCCAGTCTTGAATGGTTTGATTTGGCAGTCCATACATTAAATCGATACTCACGTTTTCGAAACCAGACTCAATCGCTAGTTTATATGAACGGATGGCATCAGATGAAGTGTGGCGACGTCCCAAGAGGCGTAACAACGAATCGGAGAAACTTTGCACACCTATGCTGAGCCTGTTTACTCCGGAGTCCAGGTAAGATGATAGCTTGTCCAGTGTGACGTCTCCTGGATTGCATTCCAGGGTTATCTCCTGCACTATGTCCAGATTGCAGCAAGTCCGGATGTGTTTAAGAAGAGACTCTACCTCGGCCGCAGGTAAGTATGAAGGTGTCCCACCCCCGAAAAATACCGTTGTCACACGAGGACGCCCAAGGCGGCTGCCCCAGAGACTGAGTTCCGTTTTGAGAGCCGAAATGTATGAAGGTATAAGCGATTCGATGGCGGTATAGGTGTTGAAATCGCAATAAGGGCACTTCGTTTCACAGAAAGGGATGTGGACATACAGGCTAATGGCACCAATATCGGTTTCTGGTGGGTGCAAGCGTGATGAGGTGGTTTGGGTCGGCAAATTATCTGTGCCCATGTCAAACATTGAATAGAAAATTCACCACATCGCCGTCCGATATCACGTACGATTTGCCTTGGCTGCGGAGAATTCCTTGCCTACGCGCCTCTGTTTCTGTGCCGCACATGATTAGGTCGTCGTACGACACGATTTCTGCACGAATGAAGCCGCGTTCGATGTCAGTGTGAATCTTCCCTGCTGCTTTTTGAGCAGTTGTCCCGCGATCGAGAGGCCACGCTTTGACTTCATCAGCACCAACGGTAAAAAAGGTAATTTTGTTGGAGGTCTTATAGGCGAGTTCGACCATCCGGTCTAATCCAGAGACGATGACTCCGAGGGATTGGCGAAATTCGGCCTCGTCACAAGAATCCATCTGCGCTAGTTCCATTTCTAGAGTGCCGCATAACATGGCTAAATTGATAGATTTATTTCTCATGGCATTCGTTAAATTCGTTTCCAATTTATCTAAGTCTGCTAAATGATCCTCACCAATGTTTGGGACCACCACGAGAGGTTTGGCAGATAATAATTTGTACCCTTGTATGAGCTTGAATTCCTCTTGGGAAATGGCCTGTTCACGGATTGGAATGCTTGATTCCAAATCAGCCTTGAGTCGCGTTAGTAATGAGGTCTCCCGATCGAGCTTATC
Source organism: SAR202 cluster bacterium (assembly GCA_030754315.1). Lineage (GTDB taxonomy): Bacteria > Chloroflexota > Dehalococcoidia > Lucifugimonadales > JASMAO01 > JASMAO01. The sequence goes on along the minus strand of JASMAO010000041.1, from coordinate 7,149 downwards.
TCGTTCATCTATTTTGGCTCCCTTGTGGCCCTCTACGAGTTTTTCGAGCCGTCGTTCAAGGATCTGTAGATCAACCAGAAGTAACTCATCCGACATAGTGACTATGTCTCGGACCACGTCCACTGTCTCGTTGATATGAGGAACAGCGGGATCCTCAAATGTCCTGGATACAATCGTCAAGATATCAGCCCCTTGGAGGTGGTTGAGGTATTCTCCAGAGATGTTATTTGAATCTCCTTTGTTATCGGCTTGGGCTGGAAAATCTATGTATGCTACTTCAGCTTGCACGACACGTTCGGGAATATATATATCGACCAATTTCGTCAGCCTAGGGTCGCGTACCTTCGCTATACCAATGTTTGGTTTGCTGTAGGAACCTCCGTATGAGGCGACATCCGCTGTGCCTCGTGTCAAAGCGTTGAAGATAGTCGTTTTACCACTATTAGGTAGGCCTATCAGAGCTATCTGCATAGGAGTAGTAATTTAGCGAGCATTCTTTGCGTAACGAAGGGTGATTCATTTCTGTTCCACTGCAATGTCATTTCCCTCAAGGAGATTAATCTATTTCGTCGTGTTTTCAGCTTCGTCCTCCTCGACGTTACGGTACTGGCCGTCGATCACCTTGTCTTTCCCGTCTTTCCCGTTTCTGGACTCCCCGGTTACTGGGGTACCTTGGAGGTGCTCAGATACTATTCCCTTAGGTGCCATCCCAAGAAAAATTGCTATTCCCACAATGATCATAAGGATATCGTCGATACGTCCTAACACTGGTAATATGTCCGGAACAATGTCCAGCGGGGAGATGAGGTATATCAATGTGACAGGCAGGATGAGCTTTAGCCTCAAGGGTACTCGTTTGTCTAACATCAATCGGAATATCAATTTCAGAATTTTAGACATTTCCCGTCACATATCTTCAAATTTGAGAGGAGCCCTTCGATCAATACGGGTCTCCATTCCAGATCTACATTATACCGTTCGGGTTTCTTACTGAGGTAGTGATAAATGAACTATCTGTTTTATGGTGACGATAAATTCAGTATCCACGAGGCTGTAGCTTCGCTAAAGGAACAGGCCGGCGATGTCGACGTTAGTGACGTCAATTTGGTGACCTTTGCGGCAACCAATTTGAGTATAGATGAGCTTCTAGCGACTTGTAATACAGTACCTTTTCTTTCCGACAAACGTGTTGTCATTGTTGAGGGGTTGTTGACGAGATTTGAGCGCAGGTTATCCGGTAGGAGGGCATCTACGTCTGACGGCTCGTCGGGGCTGGGGGAATGGGACCAACTGGGAGATCAATTACCCAATATTCTTAACTCCACAGATTTAGTATTCGTTGACGAAAATCTTAGCAACAATAATCCGTTGCTTTCCCGAATCAGATCCAAGATGATGGTGAGAAGTTTTTTGGCCCCACGCGGACGTCAGCTCCGAGACTGGATTCGCACTCGGGCTGATTCGAAAGGGATGAATGTTGAACCAGCAGCGGTCAATCTCTTGGCTGAGATGATTGGTGGCGATCTTGGCACATTAGACTCAGAACTTGAAAAACTGGCCTTGTATAAGAACGGCGGGTCTGTCCGAGACGAAGATGTTGAAGTACTCGTATCCTATACTCGAGAGGCCACTATTTTTGCTACGGTTGATGCAATGATAGAAGGTCGAGTCGGGGCCTCTATCCGGCTGGTTCAACAGCTCCTTGACTCAGGTCGTCCAGGCACGTATCTACTCACGATGATGGCAAGGCAGACACGGTTATTGTTACTTGCGAAAGACCTCAAGGAAAGAGGGGTACCTGTGTCCGATATTGGAAAGCGGCTAAGACTGTCAGGATACCCTCTCAAAAAAACCCTTGAACAGGAACGCATGTTCACGTCTAGTCATCTTTCTGACATACACAACATGGTACTTGAGACAGACATTTCTATGAAATCCAGCTCAATTGACGAAATCACTGCTCTAGAATTATTGGTTGCAGAGATCGCATCAAAGGCAGGTGATGCCAATACCATGTCCTATTTAAAAAGATCGTGACATTACATTTTAGTTAAATGATTCCGGGGGATTTGTATGCGGGAACGATTAATGACGCTCGATGAGATTGGCAAACCTATACGAGTCTCCTTGATTGGATGCGGCAGATTCGGATCTATGGTTGCTGCGCAGGTGAGGAGAGCCCCGGGGATGGTTCTTTCAGTAGCTTGTGATATTGATTTAAGACGAGCTAGACGCGTGATAGATCTCTCGGGTTACTACTTGGAGTCTACCGGGAATGTAACGGATGTGTCAGCTGCAGAAGACGCTGTACAGAAGAATCAGGTGGTAATTACAGATAGGCTCGAGGTAGCCTTGGAGTCAGACGTGGACGTTGTTGTTGAAGCGACGGGTAATCCTGAACTCGGGGCCATGCATTGTTTTCTTGCCATTGAGAATCGTAGGCACGTGGTGAATGCAAGTGTAGAAGCCGATGTTTTGGTTGGCCCTCAACTGAAACGAATGGCGGATGAAGTGGGTGTTGTTTACAGTCTTGCTTATGGGGATCAGCCGGCGCTGATTGATGATCTATATGACTGGGCTATTGGCCTTGGTTTCGAGGTTGTTGCTGCAGGTAAAGGTACGAAATATCTGCCGGAGTACAGATGGGGAACCCCGGATGAAGCGCTGCAACGTTTCGGATATTCTGATGAAGACGCTGCGGGCAACGAGTTGAACACCCGGATGTATAATTCGTTTGTAGACGGAACCAAGTCCGCTGTTGAAATGTGTGCTGTGGCTAATATGACTGGTTTGGTGCCGGATGTACCCGGCATGCACCTCCCGGCTGCCAGTATTGCCGAGATACCTCAACTACTGCGACCCAAAACCGAGGGTGGGATTTTGTCACGCAAAGGTGTAGTGGAAGTAATCAGTTGCGTACGCCGTGATGGTAGCGAAATTCCGGACTCGGTACGCTGGGGTGTCTACGTCGTTATCACGAGTGATAGCCTATATTTACGTAGATGCTTAAGTGAATATGGTGTTCCGATGGATGATGCAGGAATCTACGGTGTCATGTACAAGCCATATCACTTCATAGGAATGGAGGTGCCACTTTCGATAGGGAGGGCTATGCTATACAAAGAGTCTACTGGTGCACCAATTGCGAAGCTATGTGAAGTTGCTGCTGTGGCCAAAAGCGAGTTGAATGTGGGTCAGATTTTGGATGGAGAGGGTGGCTATACTGTCTATGGTGCCTTGGTTGATGTGGAGTATGCTAAGGCGAAGGACGTTGTTCCAATTGGATTGTGTCATGGAGCGAAAGTCGTGCGGCAGGTAGCGTCTGGACAGATGATTCACAAATCTGACTTAGACTTGCCAAAGGGTGGATTTGTCTCCAGATTATTGGGTGAGAACGTCGCAAACCCCAAGTGAATGATCTTCCCGTTTAGCGTGAGAAGTAATCGGAGTCCAAGAGCTTTGGTAACTCTGCGAGTTCCCTGATTCTAGGACATCGGTTGAAATCGTTGTAGTTGTCATCACGGTCAAGTAAAACTGGATGGATTCCCACCCCCTCGGCACCATCAACGTCAGAAACTGGTTGGTCACCTACATGAACCGATTCTTTGGATGTGACTCCTGCTCTGTGGAGTGCCTCTAGAAAGACACCAGGGTGAGGTTTCTCGACGCCCACGTCGAGCGATGTTAACGTGAAGTCCAGTTTGTCACTGAGGCCTAAACTATCTGCCAGATCAGGACCAGATCGGTTCATATTAGATATCATGGCTAGCTTAATTCCGCGGGACCTCAATCCTTGTAGTGTTGATACCACGTCGGGGAATGGGGCAAGGTCATAGGGAACTTGCCGGATACGCCTCCATATCTCCAATGCGCGTTCAGGTGATATATCGAACCCGGATCCCTTAAGTACTAGCCGTTCGTACTCCGTGAAGAAATTTTCTTTCTCGCTAGGACTTCGAAGTCTCAACGGGATAGAGGAGTTGACTGATGACATATAAGCATCGGCTGAGGCGTAGCCTTTGAGGATGCCTTCCGGGGTGACTTCGATTCCAAACTGTGTGCAAATCTGAGACTGGATTTCAAACCGGGACGGCTTGAAGCCTGCTAAGGTGCCGTACATGTCGAAGAACACCGCGGCTATCATATCAGCTTATAATAACATCGGTTGATATGGCCTTGATGTTTAACAACACTATCGTGGCTTCAAACCTCAATGAATTTGCTTCCGTAGACGTCTCTTAGGTGATGTTCCTTATGTGAATTGCTTGATGATTTGGAGAAGGACAATTATGAGAATGGATACTGGAAAGTTGCCTGCGGACTTTTTGGACAAACTACTTAAAAAAAATAAAATCAGGGATACTAGAGTCGTTTTGGGTCCCAAGCCAGGAGAGGATGCCGCACTCATCGATTTAGGGGACCGGTATCTTGTTGCCAAGACGGATCCGATTACCTTCGCCACGGATCTTATTGGCTGGTATGTAGTGCAGGTGAATTCTAACGATTTGGCCGTCATGGGGGCGACTCCTAAATGGTTGCTCGTTACGTTACTTCTACCGGAGGGAGTTGAAGTTGATGTGGTTGATAATATCTTCGATCAGCTAATTGAAGCATGCGATGCTTTAGATATATCTCTTATCGGAGGTCATACGGAGATTACCCACGATATCGATCGTCCCATTGCAGTTGGTGCACTTCTAGGTGAGGTTGATAAAGAGAAAGCTATATTGACCTCTGATGCAAAATCAGGAGATAGCATTATTTTGACCAAGGGAATCGCTGTCGAGGGGACGGCTCTTTTGGCGCGTGAGACGCCGGAGGCGTTGTTGGCCGCAGGTGTGAGTCAGGGAACTGTTGATCAGGCTGCCGATCTATTGTTCAATCCGGGCATTAGTGTTGTGACTGAAGCTAGAATAATGTCATCGGTTGCTGATGTGCACTCCATGCACGATCCGACGGAAGGGGGTCTCGCCACAGGGCTCCGTGAATTAGCGAAAACTGCGGGACTGGGGCTGATTGTAGATAAGCGGAATATCCCTGTGTTAGACGTGTGTCGTGAAATATGTAGCGCGCTCGAATTGGATCCAATGGGGCTTATTGCATCTGGCTCATTACTAGCGACAGTTTCTTCAATGGACGCACCCAGAGTTGTTAGCACGCTAATTAGAGAGGGAATTGAGGCTTGTGAGATAGGTAGTATTACTCCGATGCGAGATGGTATTAAGATGCGCACCCCAGAGGGTGTTCGCGAACTTCCATCGTTTCCCCGTGACGAGGTCGCTCGTTATTTCGGCCGGTAATATCCTAGTTGAGTTGTTTGTACAATGTGAGATGCGGTTCAAAACGGGGTGCATTTTTTTTCCTACGACCCAGCACTCCTTTGCGTTGCGGTATAATCTGGGGTATGAAACCTCGGAATATTTTTCAACAATGCCAATGAAAAATTGGTTTTTAAGGTAGGATAGGAAATGAACCGACCCGAATTTGTTGCTCCTCATACTGGGATACCCTCTTTTTACAAAGCCCCTATTGGGGATATAGGTACTGTTGAAGAGGGACAGGCTGTTGTCGCCGGTGTACCCATGGATCATGGAGTGGTCCTCACGCGAACCGGTACCAGGTACGGGCCTAGAGCTATTCGAGAAGCCTCACTTTTTTACAGGGCTGTCCAAGAGGCTGGGTCCGAAAAGACGTCTGTAAACGTCCGGACCAATGTAGCGTATCGGCTCAAGGATAAACCTAACCTCACCGACGTTGGTGATCTCATGATTTATCCACAAGATATACACAAGACATCAGAATCCATCTCGGATGGTGTTTTCACGATAGTCAAAGAAGGAGCTTTACCCGTTCTATTGGGTGGCGATCACTATTTGACTTATCCGGCTTTTGAAGGTTTGGCTCGAGGTATTGCCGATCGCAAACACGGGGCGCGAATCGGGCACGTCCATATTGACAGCCATACGGACTTCCGAGATTCGTATGAGGGCTTTGGTAAGTACAACCATGGGACTTCAGTAAGGCGCATTAGCGAAAATTCTATGATTTCGTACAAAAATATGGCATGGGTTGGATTAAATGGGAGTGTATTAGACTCAGATATATATCGTATATATAGGTCCAATGGGCTGAAGATGATCTCATCTGATGATATTCGGGTAAGCGGTATTCGCGATGCGGTGAAAGAAGCGGTAGAGGTAGCGGCTGACGGGACTGACGCAGTGTATGTGAGCATAGATATTGACGTTGTAGATGCTGCTTACGCACCGGGGGCAGGAGTGCCTGTATTCGAAGGGATTAGTTCAAAGGACTTTCTTGTTGCAGCAGAGACCTTGGGTGAGTTCGATGTCATCGGTGCAATTGATTTATGCGAGGTTTCTCCTCCTTTTGATACCACCGGGCGTACCGCATATTTGGCGGCCAATGCCCTTGTCACATTCCTCTCGCCTTACCTGTTCGACATCGTCGATTTAGACTAGAAATTACTGGTTTTTACACTGCGCCTGACTAAATTGGACAGATATTACAAGGAGGCCGAGGCATGGGAGTTTCATCTGAAGGTAACCTTCTCCTATATTTCGGAACCTATACGGAAAGGGGTAGTAGAGGCATATATCTGTCACAGTTAGATATATCCTCTGGCAGAATGGGGCCGGTAACTCTCGCTGCTGAGATTGACAGTCCCAGTTTCCTAGCTATTCATCCAACAGGAGAATTCCTATACGCAGTTTCCGGGATCGGAAAAGATTCCCCCACAATGGGTTCAGTACACTCCTTCGCGATTGATAGATCTACTGGCGCTCTTAGCCACATGAATCAACAACCCTCTGGTGGTGAGGGGCCTTGTCATGTTGACCTAGACACAACTGGTAAACATCTTCTTGTTGCAAACTATACAGGAGGGAGTGTGGCTGTCTTACCCATAAATAGAGACGGTACTCTTGATGGACCAACAGATGTTCGCCAGCATAACGGCAGCAGTGTCAATATTGAACGTCAAGAAGGTCCTCATCCTCACTCTGTAAATTTGGATCCAAATAATCGCTTTGTATATGTCGCTGATCTTGGTTTAGATAAGGTGTGTGTATACGAACTGCTAGCCGACGGTACTCTAAAGCAGGGCGAACAACTGTCAGTTGATTTAAATAC
>JASMAO010000040.1 GCA_030754315.1 SAR202 cluster bacterium | reverse complement strand
GTCTCGCTAGTATCGTAGGTGAGCCGGTAGCGGAGAGTAGATGAAGCGCACTCCTCAGCGAATCGGGCGAGTACGTGCTCGATGTCCTGCTCCCTGAGAACTCCTAATGGATGAGGTGATTCCTTCAGCCGTTTTGAGATCGTCTCGGGTGACGCCTTGAGTAAAATGAGGACCGTGTCTCGGGCCACTTCCATGATGTGATTCTCAATACTTCGGGCAATAGCAGAGCGACTGCCGTCGTCACCATAGCCGTAGTACAGTGGGCCATAGACCGCATCTTCGATGTGGAATCCGACCATTATATTGTCGTGGTCTGCGTAGAACGCTGGGTTCATATGGTACAGGATTTGGTGGTTCTGAATCATTGCCTTGAGCCGAGGACTCAGGGCCCGAACCTGCTCGTATTCCTCTTCTGTTAACTCGCCATGGGCAATGTCTGGAAACGTAAAATGGTCGTGGAATGGAGGCATACCCTGGGGGATGGGCGGACCGAGCGTTTCTTCGATCCACTTAGCGATGCCGTTGGCTAAAGTCGTTTTGCCAGTGTATTCGCAGCCAGTAATGATTAACCTCATTGTTTGTCTCCTCCGTTGTACTCTCGTGCCAATTGCTACGATCATACCATTGTCTATATCGAAAACTCAGGGCGCAATATAACCGGGAGGCCACGGCTTGGCACTAGCTAGGTTAATGCATTGGTAGCCGTGTTCGACACTCGGAAAGAAAGGGGTGTATCAGGAAGCGGAGTGGTGGCTGCTGGGAGAAGTATAAGGGAGTTGTATTAAGGGTGATATCCTTAAACTTTGGATCACTGCAATAGGTGTGTGTGGTGTTGCTGTCTGTTGTTACTCGTGTGTGAACCCAACTCAATACCGTGAATCAAGTGGATGCTATGCGTTGGTTAGTCTTCACGGAGGGCAAACGTTTTGTTTACTTGGTGTGGCCCGCCTTGGTCCTCAATTTCGTAGTTTTCGGCGCTTCCTTCTGGTTGCCAACCAAGGACATCGTTGGCATGCGAGGTATCACGCCACCGCCAGCGATTATCTGAGATGGCGTCAAAGATATCGTACTGAACAGATTCGGGCGCGCTGAGACATTTGTCAATCATTTGGACGCAGTCTGCCTGGCTCAAATAGCCAGGATAGTGGCGTCTAAGTGTTGGCTTGTCGTCAGCTAGGACTGCGCCGAGCCTAATATTGACTGACGAGATGCCATATTGATCTGAGAAGTATCTCCCTATTACCTCGCCACAGACTTTTGCGACGTAAAAAAGGTCGTTTGGGCGTGGTGCCCATTCATGCGTGACCATCTGCCACTGGTCCGGAACTTTGTCGTATTGAGCTGCCACGATATCGAAGTATGGTTGATCCCCCTCGTATCCAAGCATCGTGCCCCCACTGCTGGCATATACGACTCGTTTGACTCCGCTTCTCCGCGCTGCTTCGTATACGTTGTATGTACCTCCGATGTCTACGGACATCTGCTTGTCCCAATTGTTACCCGCAGTGTGGGAGGCGAGATGGAGGACGGAATCGATTCCCTTAAATGCCGGAAGGATGGCTTCCAAATCGGATATGTCTGCCTGAGTAGTTGGGAAGCCTTCGACCTTGCGCCTGTTCACAGTGGTGAAATCGTATTTTCTGCAGAGGGCCTTCAACACAAGACCGCCGATCAGCCCGCTGGCTCCAGTTATTAGTATTTTCGGTTTCACCAAACTTATCCTCCTTGGTCTATCTCGACATGGGTTCACTTAGAGGGAAATCCTGTAGGTACACTTCTCATAGTCTGGACTGCCCCAGGATTTGTATGCTGGCGGGAGCCCAGCTTGAGATTAATCCTTCTCCATACTATCAGGGTTGAACTGAAAGGACACTCGGCTGGGTTCTAAGAGTGTTACTCAGGCGTTAAAAAGTATGGACAGTTGCTATTGTCGGGGTACTGCAGAAGATGAGGGACGCCCTTCACAAAACTCTTGGAACAGTCCCAGTGGTTACCATCTAACAATACCCTTTGTGTTAAGAAACAACTACGCCTCCCCGCACAGTCATCACTGGCTCAAAGCATCCACCAGGCCGCGTTACTCCGACGCAATCAACTAATGGGCTTGCATCAGGATTCCAATGCAGCACGGCGAGATCGGCACACGTGCCAGCCGCGAGTGTTCCTATTTCTTCAGACAAGCCTAACGCTTTTGCCGGGTGTTGAGTGGACCGGGCCAAAACTTCTGACTCGGGCATGCCTGCTGCCATCAACTTCGAGATAACACGTGGCATATCGTGCTGCGGTTTATGTGCCACGTGTCTACGCTGGATGTCTGTGGAGATTGTGTCTGGCATGAATCCTTGTGTGATAGCAGCCTCTGCGACATGGAAATCGAAGGAGCTCATCCCGTGACCCACATCGAACAGCACACCTCGCTCTTTTGCGTCCCAAACCGCATCCAATACCCGACCGTTTTTTACGATACTCTCTTCTCCGGTTTTCGTACCGGAGTGCAAGCAGTAGGTCATCACATCCCCAGGTCTCAGCAAATCTAGCTGGTCTGCCAGTGGCCAATCAGAGGGCTCCCTGCGACTACCGAAGAGCAGAGGGAGCTGCGTCGTTTCAGCGACTGCCAATGTCTTCTGTAAAATCTCTCGAGGATCCGACGGGCCGGTTACCTGAACCATTGCATTGACCGCTATACCCCAGATCGAATCTCCCCCGTCCCGCACGGCGCCGATGCAACCATCTACATCTATGTTTGCCAACTCTTCAAACCCGCCGCTTTGAGCAAATGTGGATCCGGATACGGGACTAATTGCGGCCCGAATATCGAGGCGGGCAGGATCGATAACCGTATCGTAATATAGCTTCCATGTGTCTGGTCCTGCATCACCCTGAGACAGCGCGGTCGTCGTGCCCCGGGCAAGAATGTATGAATCAGGGTCTATCCCCGCAAACCATTCGGCAGACGCCGGATGGGCGTGGAGATCGATAAGCCCCGGTATCAATAAGGCATCAGGGAAGGACAGAACCTGCTTTGCATCCGGAAATTCATCGAATACATCGTACCCAGATGCGATGATACGATCGCTCTTTATTGCAACGGCTCCCGGACCGTCTAGACAGCTGTCAGCACAGAATATTCTCCCTGCTTTTATCACTAAGTCGGCGCTTGACTTGGTCATTGCATTCCCCTTAACAATATGCTGTGGGACCCCAGGGTCTTTAAGTCACGCCCTCGTACACATGATGAAGTTGTCGACCCCCTCTTTTTCCCACACCTCTGAGTAGGCTGTCGCCTGCCATCTGCGTGGAGGGTATCCGAGAGGCCTTTTCAAGGGATTATGTAGCTCGTTTCGATCAAGGCCCCTAGGTTGGGAGATCCACTTCTTCTCGTGGTCTGAGACATTGACTTCTCGGCGCAGGATGAACTCCACGTAGTCCGAGGTGGTGAAAGCGACGTGCGCGAGGAACACTCGCGATACGCCATCGCCGTTCCAGGTCTCGAGGTCAGGCACGATCACGGGACCGGTGCAGACCTGGTACTCGCCGTCCACAGGGTTCACATTTATTAGGTTCACGGGGTACTCGACCGCAATCGATAGACCCTTGTCGGAGTCTTTGTAGGTTGAGCACGCATTCATCAGGTCGTTGGCTAGGGTCGCATCAATGATCTCGGTGGGGTCCGTCGTTGTCGAGACGTTGTCATAGTGGCGAATGTCTATCTTGTGGCTCGCGTGTTGTGCGTCGAGCGATCTGGTTTTTTCCTCCTCAGTCTCGTAGCTCGGTCTGTTGGCGATGTCCAGTGAGCGTTCACTGCTGAAGGCCATTCGGAACTCGTTGCTGGGCACCTGGAACAGATTTCTCTTGGCGATGGTGTATTCTGCACGGCACGGTGCGCCCATGAACATATTTGAGACGTGGCCGTTTGCCTTGTCCGTGATGGTGCATGCGGCTTCGAGGCTGAAGCGGACGTGCAGGATCTCACCGGTTTGGCTCACCAGCCCCCCTGGCCACTTGTAGTGCAGGTCAGGTTTCGCTGGGGGGGCCTTCCAGGTATAAGTAGAAGCGGAGAAATTGATCATATTTTAAAACTCGCGTGAGTGGGTTTGCGAGCGGGCATCATAGCATATGGCCTTGGACTGGTCAGCGTTGTATCAATTCCCTCATTGCGTTGTGATTTCATTGGTGCATCTCATATGGAATCAAAACGGACGCACTTTAACTAAGCGGTGCACGGATTGGACATCCGGGCACCGTGTTGTCCACGAGCTTGCTTTTGTTGACTACTTGAATCCCGTTCACCAGTACGTGATGGATGCCTCGTGACGGTACAGTTGGTTGCTGGTATGTTGACATATCCGATATCGTCTCAGGGTCAAATATTACAATGTCTGCATCACTTCCTAACTGGAGACGCCCCTTTTGTTTCATCATAGGAACCCTGGTTTCTAATCGCTGCGCAGGCATGAGTGACATTTTTCTGATTGCGCTGACCATCGTTAAACCTCCACATCGGACGTATTTACCAAGTACACGAGAGTAGGTTCCAGCGGTGCGAGGATGACCTTTCCCACGCTTGATGTATCCGTCGCTGGCGATAGATGTCAGCGGACTGTTAACTGCTGTGTCCACCACGCTCTCAGGTATCATGTGTAGGATCACCATTCCGCCTGTTTCACGGTAACGGTTAAAACTCTCCTCTGTTAGCCTTTCGCCGGTCTCGGCCCATTCAAGATCACCGTAGTCGATTCCCATATTTTGCTTCCAGTTTCCGTCGAAAGTTGCTGCTTCTATTCCTGTCATGCCGGCGCTATATGGGTAGCATTCGGTTGTTATGTCTATCCCCCGACTTCTCGCTTCTTTGATGACTTGGAGCATTTGGGATGTTGCGCCAAGACCTGTGCTAGCGATGTGTACAACATGAAGAGGTACTCTAGTTATCACCGAAGCAGCGAGTACCTCTTGCACAGATGAGACACCTCCACTTATCTTTGAGAAACCATGGCCACGTAGATGGACGTGGCAAGATGCCACTGATCCTGAGGAAGCGCGGAATATTTCAAGAATCTCCCAATGTGTAGCTGCAGGCGTGTACATTATTCCCATTCCAACCGCTATAGCACCTCTTTGGAGGCCGAACCTTACCATTTTGGACATTTCGCCTATCTCTGATGGAGTTGCTGGCTTGTGGGCGGCATCCCCTACTGGTATGAAATCAGCTGGATCCTTCATTACAGACATACGTACCGGTATGTGCCCGACGCTTGCGCCGTAGTTAATCAAGGTTTTGCCATCACGCTGAGCATACCATCTGTCGACGTCTGACGTGCCCACTTCTAGTTCCAGTGCACTTGTTACACCGTCTCTGGCTTGGAGTTGATAATTCTCCTCGTCTTGACCATGAGAATGGAGGTCGATGAATCCGGGGCAGACGATGAAACCTGTCGCATCTACTACCTTCTTTCCATCTAGAACGCTTTCTGAAACCGATTCAACGGTTGAGCCATCGATTCCTACGTTTCGTATGGCATCTAGACCAGTCTCAGGATCTATTACCCTGCCATTGGAAATAACCATATCGTATGTCTTGTTAATTAAACCCAATTCAAACTCCTAACTTAGTCAGGTTGTTTATCCTCAGGGACCCCTAAATTTTCTATTAGCTTGTTCTGCCTATATTCAATTCGAGTTCCGACCCTCATTGTAATCAACAAAAGGGCTTTAATTTGGAATTGTAGCCAGTCCGGGGTGATTCTCTGCAGATTTGATGCACCAGAAAAGAACCGGAACACTTGGTCAATTGGCCGAGAGAGTTGAAGACTGCTGTAAAAAACGAAGAGGTCCATTTACGACGGGTTTTGGCTCTTTCTTTTGGAATTACCCTAGGATAAGTTACCCGCGCTAAATTCTTACTTCACGTACCGGATTCTAGGGTCCAAAACTCCGAGTAATATGTCAGAGATCAGTGTCCCGACAACCGTCAGAGAGGCCAGTACCAAGAGGATGGTCGAGGCGGTGAACATATCCTGTGCCAAAAAGGATTTCAACAGCAGAGGACCTTCGGTAGGTAAGCTAAGTACTACGGAAACAATGATGCTTCCTGACATCAGGAATGGCAGCAGATATCCCATTGTGCTGACCAGAGGGTTTAATGCGAGTCGCACAGGGTACTTGAGTACAACTTTCCACTCGGCGAGGCCTCTAGCTCTAGCGGTTGTAACATAGGGTTTGCGCAGTTCATCGAGCAGGTTGGCACGCATGACCCGAATTAAAGCGGCGGTGCCTGCAGTGCCAACGACGAAAGCAGCTAGCCAGAGGTGTGAAAGTAGGTCTACCACTCGGGCTATGCTCCAGGGTGCAACCCTGTACTCCGGCGAAAATAGCCCCCCTATGCTGTGGTCTGGGAAGAGTCGGAAGCCGAACCAAAGTAGTAACAGTGCCAGGAGAAAATCGGGCACCGCTAGCCCGATAAATCCAATAAAGGTTACAGTATAGTCTTCCCATTTGTGTTGCCGTAACGCAGAGAAAATTCCAATTGGAATCGCGAGCCCCCACGCAAGCACTGCAGTGCTACCAGACAGAATCACCGTCATCAGCAATCGTTCTCCTACAACCTTTAGGACTGGTTGCCCGTAGGAGAGTGACATCCCAAAATCTAGGTGAACGACTTTCCAAGCCCATTTGATGTACTGGACGAAGATAGGCTGATCCAACCCATATTGCTCACGGATCTGTTTTTCTATGAGTCTCGCGGTCGGGGTTCCCACCATCTGAGGCCCCCCGATCTGTCTCTCGATGTAGCTGGACGCGAAGTCTCCGGGAGGAAGCGAGATTATCACAAAAGAGATGATCGAGATCGCCCATATCGTAATGAGAGAGAGTCCGATCCTTCGAAGCAGGTATCCAAGCATCAGGTATCTCCCTTGGAGCTTTGCTCTCCTAGGGAGCCAGTTTCGCCAAGCTCTCCGCCTGCTCCCCGCGACTTTGATGACGCCATTTTACTTTGAGATCCTGTAGCATCCGTATGCGCAGCAAGCGCCAGCGCAAATAGCACGCATCCCGGTGCCAGTATCCTCTTATGTCTCAACACAGCTAGCATGACCCTGCCTCTGTGCGCAGTATAACCCAGGGCGGTGATCGGTCGTTTGTTGTTGAGTCACGTCATCTGCTCACAAAAATTTCTTTAGAGCGCCCTCGCAAAGCTCACATCTTGATTGGGAGCAGTGCTATAGGAGCATTACTCATGACTCTTAATGATTCGGTTTGAAGGATCAATCACCGATTTCTCTTTGTTCAATTCGTTGGTCAGTACCCCATCTGGGAGTTGTGTCAGTTCTTTGCCTGTCTTAACGAATAGCATCGGATCCTTATGATATTCGGATAAGCCTACATTTATCACGTCACGGACACGAAATAGTCGCGCTACAGCGTTTCCTATGAATCCTACGTGTGCCAATTTTCTATTTTCCAAGATGGTCCCGAACTTGTTGAAATCGTTCCCAGGGAAGTCCGGCTTTGGTTTAAATACTCTGGTGTAGAGTGACCGCTTGGCTCCCTTTTTTTCCCGTGTATAGGCCTCTATATTGACCCAGTGCCGGTATGGCACAGCAGCCATTTGCTCAATCACGTGGAAGTGAGTACATCGAAAATACGGCACTCCCAATAGCAATATTTTGGCGTCGAATTCGTACAACTTCCCAAATGGCCCGTCTTCGGCCCATGCAGATTCACCGTGGTCAGTTGTTATTTGCTCAGACAGGAATCCCAAAGCGGATACGGAATGTAGCAGGTGAATGCTTCTCGAAGATTTAGGGCGGGTGCGGAGTTCC
>JASMAO010000039.1 GCA_030754315.1 SAR202 cluster bacterium | reverse complement strand
CACATGTACAAGTTACATATCTTGTCGAAGGAAGTAACTTTGGAGTGAAATGACCGAATGATAACTAAGATGCTCGTGAAATATCGTTCCTATTAAGTCCTTTTCCACAATATCAAGAAGGTAAGATGCCTCAAATGTAAACAACCCATCTGGGTCAAGAACCGAGCGAATCGCCTGCGTCATACCTATTAGATCGTCACAATGCGCGTAGACATTGTTTGCCGTAATCAATTTGGCGCGACCATGTTGTTCTAGAATTTTTTCCGCTATAGCTTGATTAAGAAAACCGATCAAGGTCTCTACCCCAGCGGCGTTCGCTTCGGCGCCAATATCGATCGCCGGATCAACCCCAAGCACGTTTCGGAATCCTTTACGTTGCCACGATTTCAAGAGCGTTCCATCATTACTGCCAACGTCAATGATCAAATCAGTCTCATTTAAATTTGCGAACGTATGGACCCGAGACGCGTAGTCTGAAAAATGCTCGATTAGTGCTGGATTATCTCCGGTCCTAAAGGTGTAGTCAGACCACAAGTATTCGGGCTCCACGACATCCACCAGTTGAACGTGAGAACAATTGGAACAAAAATAAAGGTCCAATGGCACCATTACCCCTGGTTCACCGAGTTCGTCACGGTTAACATACTTCTCTGAGACAGGGCTAAGTCCAAGCGATACCGCGCGTTCCAGTTTTTCACTTTGACACAGGCGACAAGTTGATGAGGTGTAATAAGGTTCTTTCAAAAACCCTCCAAGAATTGCAGAAAGGTTGAATTCATTCTTCCAGAAACTCCAGCCTAAAGGAGGCTATTCCTTCGCAAAGAATTTGATTATTGTCTTCGAGACAAATTCTGCCTGAGCCAGAGACATTTTTTCATGTAAGGGAAGGGAGAGGCTCTGTTTTAATAATGCCCGACTTACCGGCATACTTAAACTCCTTCTGTTTTTGTATGGAGTTGCATCGCAAGCCAGTGGTGAGTACACAATCTTAGTTTCTACTCCATTTTGTGCGAGTACTCTTCTCAACGCATCTCTTTTTTGGCATCGGATCAAGTACAAGTAGCGCCCATGAACTTCATCTGGATGCAGTTGTTGAAGTTCGACGACTCCTCCCAACAAAGCATCATACCGTTTCGCTATCTTCTCTCTTTTGTGCCAAATTGATTCGAGGCGATCAAGATTGTCCAACAAGAATGCAGCCTGCAATGTATCGATCTTGTGATTGAGAGAGATGAAATCGCATTGATTAAAGTGCCTACCCATCGGATCTTGCCGAGTTCCAGCATGCCGTAGCTTTTTCAATCTCCCGTACAGTCGTTCGCTATTCGTAGTCACTACACCAGCTTCACCGTAGCCGTGTAATACCTTCATGGGATTCATACTGAAAGCGGCAATAGTCGAAAAACTACCTGCGCGACGAGCACCAAGACTGCCGCATATCGCCTGCGCTGCATCCTCGACGATATACACCCCGTGCTGCCGCGCCAATTTTTCTAGAAACTCCATTTCACAAAGGTGACCCCCAACATGCATCGGCACGATCGCTCTTGTTTTGGGGCGGATCTTCTTTTCGATTTTCTTTGGATCAACATTGAAGTCTGTCTTTATATCTGCGAATACTGGTTTCGCACCCGTGGCCGCTATTGCGTTTACGGTGATGATCCATGTGAAAGGAGTCGTGATTACTTCATCGCCACGCCCTATACCCAGCGCCTTAAGCGCCATGTAAATTGCGCTACTTCCGGAGCCAGTTCCAACTGCAAACCGAGTTCCTATTCGCTGCGCAATACGTCGTTCGAATTCCTGAACCTCCGGCCCTTCGATAATTCTTCCGTGGGCCAGAACCGCTTCTAAGCGCTTGTGCAGCGCTTCCTTGTGAGTTTTATCTAATATTCGGAGATCCAGATAGGGGACTTTCATATCGTATTGGCTGGTTAAATCAATTACTCGATGAGTTTTGAGAAAAACATCGCCTGATAGACTTGGTTCAGCCTATTGCCCAAAACGCCGCTTATGTCGGGCCCCACGTAGACCCTCTGATCACGACCAACGGAAGCTGGATGAAAAACTGGTAACCCTCTGAACTCCGTCGCTACCTTTTCTTGGTTCTCATCCACAAACCCCAATACATTGTCGGGGCATAACTCGTGCACAAATGCTGCAAATACTGTTGTACCTAATACGTACACTTTCTGCAGCCCAATGGCCGTTAAAGCTTCGGTACGCAGTCGATGAATTTTCTCAAATACCTGACCCCAAAGAAACGTGTGGTCGGCAGATTTCGTTGGCGAACCGTTTTGCACATTTTTGCTCTCCTTCGACCTTGCCAAAAAGACAAGTTCTTTAGGGAACTCAACTAACTCGTGCCTTTCACAATCATATCCGGCGCAAGCCAACATTGTCTTCAGGCTGTACTCACTAAAAATAAAGGCCTGATCACCCATCAATGCATAAAGTGGATTGATCTCAATATTTGGAAGTTGGATGAAAATAAATCCATTATCAGCAAGATAGGGTTGAATTCTCCTTAATTGACTCTCAACATTTTCGATGTACATAATCGAATGCGAATAAATCACAACATCAAATTTCTGGCAAAAGGCCTCATCCTCACTATTGGTAATCTCAAACCCATTTTCTAAATCCACAATATTTTTTAGGGGATTAACTTCATACCCTAGAAGCACGGCCGAGGGCATCGCTGCGCGCAGCGCACGCAATAATGCACCATCAAAGCAGCCAATATCAAGACACGCTCCAGCATTTCTTGGTAAAACTTTTCTCAGATAATCTGCCTGAATTACTGAACGCGTGGGAGAACCTGTTTCACCCCTCGAACTCTTGTGTACTGTCTGAGAGCTCCTTCCATAAAGGCTCGTCCGATACGCCAGCCGTTCTTTGGGAAAAGTTTCAAGCTGTTGTAGTAATCCACATCGTACACAGACACAGCCGGTTATTCTTGGCGCAATTGTAGAAAAATCCTGATGGCGAAAAACAGGGAAGGGAATTTCAAGATCATCAACATCTGATCCGCACCCCGCGCAAAGAAGTTCTTCTTCCGAGAGATTGGCCAAAGGATTAGGCAAGGCTTTCCAGACCCAACCTAAGACCTGGATATCGAAATACGTTATTACTAGACACCAGCGCCGCCACCTTTATTTTCCGCGAGGACCAATACCCACTAACCATTGGAAATGAGCCATGGCTGGAAACCCAGTATGCACAACCTCATCGTTCATTCCAAAAATGAAGTGATTAAAGAACCGCGCTTCGCCTAGATCTTTTAATTCTGCGTGGTCTTTAAGATTAATGTGTCCTTCTTGAGAAAACACACTCGCATACTGCTCGGATGTTTTATTGGGCGTCCCAATCACGCAAATGCCATGTTGGTTTAGCGATAGGCACAAATTGTCTAGAAATGACTCTTCTTCTTTCTGAAAAATATGTTCGAGGACATCCACAAGATAAATTCCATCGACTTGTTCTACAAATGGCTTGTCGCGGAAGTCGTGATATACGAACTCGACATTCGAGAAACTCGACATCCGTGATCTGTTTTCTTCCAGTAGGCCCTCATTGATATCAGTGCAGATAACTCTGGGCACTTTCTGTGCAACTAGTGCACTACCAAATCCATCTCCACAACCTATCTCAATTACTGTTTTCGCAGAACCCAATATTCTCGAGCAGAACTTATACCTAGATGTAATGAATGACAGAGCACATGGATCGTCGTGATAGGCCTGCGTGGTATAACGGCCCAGTTCATGAGCCTTTGGCTGTATATCTTTCTCAAGATTTAGCCACAACTCTTTTGAATCATTCATAGACATCAGTTTTCTGTTACGGGTAATTAATCTATTTCTCAGACCTACTACTCACATAGCTACTAAACAGCGGCCACTAATTTTGCCTGATCGAATATCTTCGACTGCATCGTTTATCTCAGATAACGGATAGGTTCCGGTAATAAGTTTAGATAAGTCGAGTATATCTGCCTGAGCGAGGTGTAATAATCGTGGTATATCCCGATCTGGTTTGCCGTCACCGCCATGCGTTCCTGTCAGCATTTTTCCGAAATGAAGGGGCAAGGTATTCACTGGTGTTGTCTCCCCCTTCGGTGGCACACCAATTAGAATCGTTTTTCCATTTGGTTTCGTCAGCTCAATACATTGACCGATTACTTCAGGTTTTCCAGTATTGTCAACCACCACATCTGCGCCGTCCTCCCCTACGATATCTCGCACATGAGCCACCCAAGACGTTCCCTTATTAACGAGGCCATGACTCGCGCCAATATCAAGAGCCAGTTTCACTCGATTATCAAAAAGATCTACGGCTACGATGGGCGATGCGCAGCGAAGCTTGGCACCCTGAATGACATTTAGCCCAACGCCCCCAGAACCTACCACCACTACCGACTCTCCCATTCTTACTGCAGCTTTATTCTCTACTACTCCTATTCCCGTTGTTACTGCACAGCCAAATAAAGCGGCGAATTGCATTGGGTAATCTTTGGGAATTGATGTCAATCTATTCTCAGACACTACGGCGTGCTTATTAAACGTAGTAACAAACCCCGCGTTCAGCAATTGATCACGCCAGACAAATCTGGGTGGTGCCGATTGAATACCAGACCCGGGACGCCAGTGGAGCACCACATGGTCTCCAACCATGACGGAATTAACACCTGGCCCGATTGCAAGTACTTTTCCCGAGCCTTCATGGCCAAGTAGGTGGGGTAGGTAGGGGTCGGGCCCCTTAACTCCAGCGATCTCTCCAAGTTGTGATCCACAGATTCCGCTGAAGAAAACTTCTACAAGAACCTGACCTACCGCCAGATTCTCGGGCAGCGATACCTCGTCAATAACAAGAGGCTGATTCTGTTGAGCAAGAATCGCCGCTGTTGTTTGTTTAATTTCCATGCTCATTCAAAATATATGAACGAGTGGTCCCCAGTATACCCCGCATACTGAAACCACCATTCCCATTCTTTCGGTGTACAGAACGCTTCACATGTGACTTGCCAATACAGTAAGTTGGCTTTTTCGCTTTCATTACGATAGGACTCGACACACAGATACTTATATTCTTTCCCAACGCGCTCAAATTCCTTCAGCGCGTTTGCTAACTCGTAATTGTAAAGGTTATGGAAGGTATTAATCGAAATAACAAGATCAAAATAGCCATTCGGCCACGGTAAATCGACTGCGTTACCAATCTGCAACCTGTCACGCACCTCTTCCTTGGAATGATTTAATGCATATTCAGACACATCAATACCGTAAACCTGCGCATCAGGCCGGACCTTGAGAAAGTCAAAAAGCAAAAATCCTTTTCCACAGCCTACATCAAGTATCTTCGGATCATTAGGAAGACTATAGTGGTGAACAAGTGCCTTAGCCACCTTCTCCCATCGACCTGGTATATACCGATAACCCCCGTAGTTGATTCGCCGATCACCATCCCAGTAATCGTAAGACCAGCTTTTCGCTAGTTCCGCTGCTTTTGCCTTTGGATATCCTGGCTCGTTTACCCGAGCCAGATAATCCCGCGACGTGCTTTTGTGAAGCACAGACATGAAATCGTGATACGCCATCATGATGATCCTAAATGTTGAAAAAAATATTGTTTCGCTTTGGCAGTCTGCAGCTTCATGAAATCTAATTGTGCTGAATTCGAATGAAAACGTCGATCTCTGCCCTCTTGTAGATATTCGTTAAGGAGAATACAACACCACTTTAGACGATAGAGTGGGGTTAGATGTTCCGCCCGTCTCATCAAGTCAAGCGAGTCTAGCCAAGTAGCGACAGTTTTTGAAAAACGCGCTGCCTGATGCGCTGTAATGGGCAGCTCGGGTTGACACGTAAAGTCACAGATCAGCTTGGCTGGATCATCCCAACCAGCATACTCAAAGTCGACGAAAAACAAACTACCGTCAACTCGCAATACATTGTGAAACCCGAAGTCTGATGGTGAAAGAATCCAGTGTTGATCAGAAACAGGTTCTCGGCGGACGCCCGCATCATAAGCCGAACAGATATTGCTGATGATTGCGCTAAGAGTTGGAAGAAGATTGCCCTCAACAAATTCGCTCACCGATGAAGCGTCTTGGCTAATAACTGCATTACGTAGTCTAAATACGCGTTTCGAGACCAAAGCGACGTGTTCGTCAATTGTACGACATGCCTCAGACGCCAAACCCAGTCTTTTTGCTGCCTCCGAAGTACGCAATTTGTTGATCGCCGTAATAAAGGCCGCTGCTTGATCGATATCGGCAATCGAGATTTGCGTCACCGGTTCGCCCGGCAAGAACTCGTAAAGACCAAACCCTTGTCGGTCATCACGCTGAATTGGGCTAGATACGGGGATCGGCTCAACGCCGGCCATTAACTCCAGAAAAGAATATTCAGCATCAAGGCGATCCCGCAAGTCACTCGGATGCCTGTGATATATCTTGAGCAATGCCTGGCGGTCTACTCCATCAACGCGGTAAACTCGACTGTTCCTACCTGCCTTGATTTCATGTAAGGAACAACTATCAAAGCCAGATTGCTCAATAAAACCTACGATACTTTTTTCTAAGCTCCGGTTTTTCGTCATAAAACGAGATTGGGCAATTCCCGCCACTGGCGAATGACAGACCAGGAATGCTTCTTGCTCACAACTTCGCGTGGTGCAAATTGAATCCTATTCATGTCCGAAGGAAGCATATCAAGTATCTCAGGCAAATCATCTAGAAAATGCGTACATCGCTGACTTAAGATGCGAGAAATTTTTGACTCTTTAGTTGTTTCGAAAAATACTTGATCTGGCGACCAGTTAGCACCATCCACAGAAAAAAATTTGTGGCATCTCAGCCAAGAAGTAGCCGCCAAATGTAAGTCATGGGCTTTCCCTAGATATGGGGCTCGAGTCTTATGGCTAATGAGGCAAATCTCGACGCCTGCGAGCATCAGGATCTTAATCGCCTCAAGCGCTCCATCGAAAATAGCGGCCTCGTGAATTCGGGGCCCGTACACTTCACCCTGCAATTCGGTCCACGCATCTTCTTGCCCAATTACCCGCAAGTGATTCCTCACCGAAATCTTATCTTTTGGGGTCGTTTCTGAAATAAGAAAACGCTCCTTTGCTACCTTATGGAAAACGCCATCGTAGCAGATAAGAGTATTATCAAAATCTAGGCCAAGCACTAGAGACACTAGAAATGCTCCTGAAGGTTACAGATAATTGATTCAGCGTTCAGATTAAGAAGACATCGTGCTTCCTGCTGGTTTCCACATGCGGTCAGAAACGCATCTTTTGCTCCAAAGCAAACAACTTTAGACGCATCAACTCCTTTTGCGTTAGCCCATTCCAAAATAGCGCTACCAGCACCACCGGCTAGACCATGCTCTTCAATAACAACCACTTTGTTGCAGTCAAAAAAGAGTTGTGCCAAAAGGTCATCATCCAAGGGCTTAATGGTATGCAGGCTAACTAAGGAAGTTGAAATTCCCGCCTGTTTCAACCCCGCCGATACCTCGTTTGCAACCGAAAGCATATTCCCCACACCCAGCAAAGCAACATCCGTGCCATTTTCAAGGACCACTCCCTTTCCTATTTTAAATTCAGGAGGTTGCGAATGCACTTGTGGCTCACCTTTCTTGCCAAGGCGAATATACACAGGTCGTTCTAATTCGACAGCCGCTCGAACAGCGAGCTCTACTTCCGTCGCATCTCCAGGACAAACGACGTGCATATTGGGCAGCATACGCATCAATCCGATATCTTCCATGGAATGATGGGTCGCTCCTAGACCCGCATAAGAAAGACCAGCACCCGTTCCCACAATGATAGCGGGATAATTTGGATAACATATATCAAGGCGAATCTGCTCTAGGCATCGCATAGTGTTAAACGGCGTAATGGTATAGGTGATCGGATGCAAACCACTTGCTGCTAAACCTCCAGCAATACCTATCATTCCAGCTTCTGCAACCCCGCAGTTATAAAACCGATCTGGGTGGTGTTCTTTATAGCCATCAAAAAGGCGGTTACCTATATCTCCGGCCAAAAGAATGATGGCTGAATGGTCATCAGCCAGATCACTCACCGATCTTGCGAAAGCATTTCTCACTCTAAACCCAGTTCTTCTCGTGCCATGTTGATTTCGTCCCGGGTCGGAACTCTATAGTGCCAATTATTGTCATCCTCCATAAATGAAATTCCCTTTCCCTTAACGGTGTGTGCAATATAAACCCTTGGCAACCCTTCACACTTACGGGACAGTTGAGTGCTGAGCTGATCATGATCGTGACCATCGATTTCTTCGACCGCCCACCCAAATGCACGCCACTTATCTGCTAACGGATCAAGTGCCAACACTTCTTGACTTCGCCCTGTTGCCTGCCACTTATTAAAATCAACGATGGCGCAAAGGTTGCTTAATTTATGCCGTGCAGCAAACATTGCCGCCTCCCACACTGACCCCTCATTACATTCACCATCGCTTAGCAGAGCATACACGCGAAAAGATTTCTTCTGAATTCTGGATGCGAGCGCCATACCATTTGCTATGGGGAGGCCATGTCCCAGAGAACCTGTGGCGGCTTCCACACCTGGAAGATTCGGCGAAGGATGTTCTTCCAGAAGTGAATTTGCCTTGCCATAGGTTGCTAATTGAGATGGGCGCAAAACTCCTTTTCGAGCAAGAACAGCATAAAGTCCCGCAGCCGCATGACCCTTACTCAGGATAAATCGATCCCGATCAGGCCAATCAGGGTTTTTTGGATCAAACGCAAGAATCGATTCATAAAGTACTGCGAGTATGTCAATACATGACAATGCAGAAGCCAAATGCGCGGCTTTGGCCTGATGGGATAACTCAAGCACTTGTGCTCGCAATTCGGCAGAAATTAAGTTCCAATTCATGTTTGCGAATCCAAGTTAAGTTGCTTCATCCATTTGACTGTGTAGCACTGATCTGAGTCCACCAACTCACCATCTTTGTACCTATCGATAACTTCATCAATTGCATCAGCCACTGAATACCGTGGAAAGAAACCAGTCGCCGTTAACTTATCTGAATTTTGGCGATATGATCTCGGATCATTGGAATCGGTTACTTGAATTTCGGCTGGAACTTTCTTAACAACCTGTTGCGCAATGTCGAGAATAGAAATATTCTCAAATCCCGCGTTGTAGCACCCGGAGTCAAGATTCGGATTCTTGAGGAAATGCTGATAAACCCCGATCATATCCTGTATATGAATATTAGGTCTCGTCTGCTGACCGCCAAAAACGGTTATCACACCGTTCTTTAGCGCCTGCAAAGTCAGCATGTTAACGCTAATATCTAATCGCATCCGTGGAGACCATCCACACACAGTAGCGGGACGGACGCAGTGAATGCGAATTTTTTCCTGAAAACTCAACAAAACGCGCTCGGCAACCATCTTCGTTTTGTTGTAAACCGATATCGGAACCAGTGGTAAATCCTCGGTGACCTGAGCTTCCTCTTTGACACCATAAACGCTGCCCGAACTGGCAAAAATAAACTGCTTTACTCCAGATCGGACCGACCTGTCCGCAAGCTGTTGGGTAGCCAAAACGTTGACTTCCCAAGACAAAGAAGGGTTCAACTCTACACCTGGATCATTAGCGATATTGGCTAGATGGATAACTGCTTCGACACCATCCATAGGTATATTGTCAGTCTCCCGAATATCCTCTTTAATAATTTCCAAGCAGGCATGACTTTCAAGATGATTACCAAACCATTGTG
Organism: SAR202 cluster bacterium; assembly: GCA_030754315.1. GTDB lineage: Bacteria > Chloroflexota > Dehalococcoidia > Lucifugimonadales > JASMAO01 > JASMAO01. The sequence continues at coordinate 1,551 of JASMAO010000039.1, read as the reverse complement.
TATCGACAACGATTACCTCGTTTCCTTGCTCGAGTAATTTTTTTGTCAGAACCGTGCCTTTATAGCCGCAGCCACCAGTTACTAAAATTCTCATTGGGATTTACTTATGGTGAATATAGGCTTGGGGTTGATCAAGCAGTGTCTCAAGATTAGCTTCTACCCAATCAAGAGTTTCCGCAATACCGGTTTCTAGATCAACAACATCTGTCCAGCCAAGCTCCTCTCTCAACTTGGCACTACTAAGTAGGTAAGCCTGATCTTTTCCCAATCTGTCATCGGAAATCTCGACCAGGTCTGAGAATGCTACACCTGTCATACTGGCGATATGCTCCACCAATCCCTTAATAGTCATTTGTTGCGATGTCGAAATGTGGTAGCACTGGCCCGATTCACCTCGCAAGGCAACCTGGTAGGTTGCCTCTGCGACGTCTCCAATATGAATAAAGCAGCGAACTGATTGCCCACCCCCATGCAATTGGAGTGTTTGCCCGGTTCGCGCGCACATTAACGCCCTTGGAATGATCCGATAAAGTTGCTGCCCAGGCCCATATACGTTTGCTGCTCGAGTAAAAACAACTGGAAACTGGTATGCCCGAAAAAAACTCATCAAATGTAGATCACAAGAGGCTCTAGACACAGCGTAAGGCGTACTTGGAGCAAAATTATTATTTTCGATTATCCAACCATCTGTGTTTCCGTAGACCTCGGGCGTTGTGACATGCACATATTTCTTGAGGCCACGCAATTTTCTTAACTCATCGTGCAAACGCACCTGAGCAACCACATTTGTTTGATACCAATCTTCTGGTGAATCCCAACTCTGGGCAACCATTCCTTGAGCTGCGAAGTTGACTACATATTTGGGGGAAAAATCTCGAATCAGATCAACCACTGCACGATGATCTGTATTTAGATCTCCTTGGAAGAATTTGAACAGGTCGGAATATGATGGGTCAGATTTATAGGGGAGAAAAACCGCGTCAGGCTCCGCCGAGCGACTCACTCCTAGAACTTGATGTCCTTGCTTCAGCAAATATCTCGCGAAATTCGAACCTGAGAACGAGTTACTGCCGATCACAACGAAAGGTTTGGACATTAGGTGCGCCCCCTTGTCGGGACCGATATTTATCTGAGATTAGACTGAGAGTCGTGTTGACGGGGTCGAACGGAACAAAGAGACTCTCTATCCAACCAGGTAGGCATGGGTCGTAATTTTAGTCTATTGACCCACTGTTTTCACGGTCAGCGTCCTTAATCTTGATTCAGCCGGTCAGACTTCCAATTAGCCTCGAGAGAGAACTGGCATATCGCACCTTCCTCCATCGAGACCCGAGCGGCTGTCTTATATTGAAAGCGTAAAACTGCTTCGCTTTTTGATGCTGTGGGATGGAACCGGTCGTGAGCAATGATTTTTCGGGCAGAACTCTTGAGTCGTTTGCGTGCCATCTCTTGAAGACTGCTCTGCGGAAGATGCGGGCATTCCAACAGTTTCAGGGACTCCGTTACAGCATCTCTTATCTCCTCCGGGCTGTTCTCTCTTAGTTCATATCT
>JASMAO010000038.1 GCA_030754315.1 SAR202 cluster bacterium | reverse complement strand
GAATCTTTACCAGGCGTGAGGTTATTGGATGCTTCAGAACGCAGCCTGTATTTAGAGGTCATTGGTGAGGCGGACTCCGTAATAAAAACCGCGTCCCATCACCACGTCATCTCCCTTGAGTCAGAATATCCCTCTCTCGATGAAATATTCATGAGTTACTATCAGGCACCTGCACCAAATGGTGGTATGCAGAGAGAGACCAATGAGTGAACCCCTGCTCACCAAAACCTTGGGTGATCTGCGAAATCAAATTCTAGCTTGGGGCCTTGGAATGGGATTCCTGTTGTTCATGACTGTTCTCGTATATCCCAGCATAGGCCCATCCTATGAGAATTTGTTAAATGAACTACCCCAAGAATTTCAAGCCTTTTGGGGATCGGATTTGGATATAGGTAGTTTCGAGGGATATTTAGGCGCTGAATTTTTCAACTACACCCCCATAGCTCTTGCAGTTTTCGCGATCCTTGCAGGGACTTCCAGCATTCTCGGCGAGGAAACACAGGGAACCCTAGACTTACTCCTTAGTCAACCGATATCACGCCTAAGACTGATATCAGGCAAATTGGCTGGTCTAGTAATAGCCAATGGTTTGGTGGTTATGATTCTGTTGGCTATTTTTTTTGGCACCCTGGTCTTCATGGATATAGATGTGAAAATAGGCCGTACCATGGTAGCTTTCTTACTACTGTGGCCCTTCCTGACCGCGATATCGTTTTTGTCGGTTCTCCTGTCCCTGTTGCTATCAAATCGCCTTTTTGCCGGTACCGTCATGGCCGTATTGCTAGTAGCATCCTTTATCCTGGACTCCCTGGCTAACCTAGAGTCCGGATTGGAACCACTACGACCAATCTACCTTACAACATATTACCAAGGTGGTAACGCTCTTGGATCCGAGGTCTCGTGGGCGTACATCGCTGGTCTAACGGGAATCCTCTTTGTAGCACTATCCCTTAGCCTATGGCTCTTCCTTCGTCGAGATATAGCAGTACAAAGATCCATCGGTATCCGCACTAGATTAATGGCCCTCATTAGGCCAAGATAGGATTGTATATACAACTACATCAGCGTGGGCCAATGGAAGCTTGGAATGACTCGCTGGGCAACTACCATTCCAGATTAGCGATTACTAATTAAAGTTTCAGAACACGTCCTGGGATTTTTTGAGTGTGCGCACCATCCATGAAGACGCTTTCGCCATTGACCACAACTAACTCTATCCCGCTGGGGTAAGCTTGAGGAGCATCATCCGTGGAGTTATCCGTTAGGTCATCCTGGTCAAACACAACCAAATCAGCGGCCATACCTGGTATCAGTCTGCCCCGGTCGCGAATTTGAACCGAATCCGCAGGCAAGGACGTCAACTTGCGTATGGCTTCCTCCATCGTGAACATCCCACGATCCAGAGCGTACTCCCGGATAAAGCGCGGCGCATACCCGAAACTGGACCTGTTCATAATTAGATTACCAAGGATTCCATCGAGCGATGTGAATGCCCCATCGCTGCCAACACTGCAGTGGGGATCTGACAGTAGCTTATCTAAGGAAGATTGTGAAGCAAAGATATGGCGTATCATAACCCCTGAATAGTCCACTCCATCTGATGCTGCCAGCTTCAAAATTGTCTCAGTGTGACTGAGACCCCATTTTTTGGAGATTTCTTCCAGATGACACCCGACCAAATCAGCCCAACGCTTAGAATTGCTTAGGTAGAAATAATCAAACCCTCCCAACCGTAACAGGAAGTTAGTTTGGTTCTCGACATAGTCGGCACACATCATTGCAGTTTTAGGATCGTGGAGACGTTCGACAACCTCTTCTTTCGAGCCTTCATGGACCCATGGAGGAAGCAGGTCGGTGAGATGGGCTGGCCCCCAAGAATCTGGGAACGTATCGATTCCGATTTGTAGCCCTCTGTCGCGCCCCCTTTCTATCATTTCGAGCACTCTCTTGAATGCGCCTGGAGGGGCATACGGTCGAGGTGCCAAGTGTGATAATTGCAAAGGGATATCCGCACCGAATCCGATGTTTAGTGCCTCGTTAACTGACCTCTCAAATTCATCGCCTCTTTCTCTAATGTGACTAGCATAGACCCCGCCATGTGCTGAAACCACAGTAGCCAAAGCCACCAATTCGGCTTCATCAGCGTGCTGGCCCGGAGAATATTCCAAACCGGTAGAAATACCCATAGCACCTTGCGACATAGACTCCCTTGCAAGAGACTTCATATTTTCCAATTCACGTCGAGAAGGCTTTCGGGCATCAAATCCCATAACTGACAGCCTAATCGCACCATGAGCGACCAAAGGGGCTACGTTAATCGATTGGCCGCGGTGCAAAAGGCTATTGAGATATTCATCAAATGTACTCCAGTTAAAATCGATCCCCCAATCATCGTTGTACCCAATGGTGATGATTTTTGTCAGTTCCTTGGAATGGGCTGGAGCAGGTCCGTGACCGCAATTCCCGATGACCGCAGTGGTCACGCCCTGTCGAACTCCACTTTGAGCAAACCCATCCACGTAAAGGGGAAAATCTGCATGGCTATGAATGTCAATAAAACCAGGACAGACAATCTTCCCGGTCGCATCCCACTGCAAGACTTCGTTAGAGTAATTAGTAGCCTGACCTATGTGAGTGATCCTCCCTTCATCAATAACTACATCTCCTTTGAAACCAGGCTGACCGGTGCCGTCTATTAGCGTGCCGTCACGAATCACCAATTTTTGCAAAAATATTCTCCTCTACGAATTTGGTTTGACAGGTTACACCTATCCGAGCGGTACTGTATCGACAAAAACCGCTTCCGTATTCATAAAATGGTCATGCTCCTAATTCTTACTCACACGAATTTCAGGCTACTCTGGAGAGTATTACATACCGTCATTCCAAACAATAAGAGACGGTGAATTTGAAGTTTTGTTCCATTCATATTTGGCTTGAACGGCTTGTCAGGTTTCGGTACAGATGCCTTGGCCGGCAAGTTTTGAGCACCATGGGCTATCATCAATGGAGTCGTAACCTGTTTGCCTACACCCTTAGAATCGTGCCCTTGGCGTTAGAGATATCCGAGGATGTTAAGTGATCCGGCAGAGTCAATAAATCTTTTTGTAAGGAGCCTTCAGGAACCATTCCGTCCCTCTGGTCAGTCACTTCGATAGTATTCCATACCGAAATGAGTTACCAAATCGGCTCCCATCAACCACCTGAGTGTATTCTTTAGCTTGGTCTGTTGAATGAACAAATCATGCTCGGGATACAAACCGGCAGCATGTTGAGGACTTTTAAAGTAAAAAGAAAGCCACTCTTGTACACCCGCGAGTCCGGCTCTACCAGCCAGATCCAAAAAGAGGGCCAAATCTAATACCAATGGAGCGGCCAGTATTGAATCTGAGCATAAGAAATCGATTTTGATCTGCATACGCCTACCAAGCCATCCGAAAATGTCAATGTTATCCCAGCCCTCCTTGTTATCTCCTCTAGGCGGGTAGTAGTTTATACGGACCTTGTGATAGGCGTCTCCGTAAAGATCAGGGTACATCTTGGGCTGGAGAATGTGTTCAAGTACGCCCAGTTTTGACTCCTCCTTGGTCTTGAAATTCTCAGGTTCGTCCAAAACTTCTCCGTCCCTGTTTCCAAGAATATTTGTGGAAAACCAACCCTCTAAACCAAGCATCCTAGCCTTCAGCATCGGCGCAATGACAGTTTTGACAAGTGTTTGGCCTGTCTTAAAATCCTTACCGCAAATTGGTACCCCTTCGTCTCTAGCAAGCTTTTCAAGAGCAGGAACGTCGACTGAGAGATTCGGCGCTCCGTTAGCGAATGGGACACCCTCCATTATGGCCGCGTAGGCGTAGATCATTGAAGGTGATATGTTTTCATCATTGTCTTGGAGGCCTCCCAAAAAGCTTTCTAGATCGGTGTGCACATCAGTCTGTTCAATAAATTTTTCTGTGGAAGCGCTCCAAATCATCACTAGACGATCACAGTCATGATTTGCCTTGAAACGCCGTATGTCTTCTCTGAGGATATTCACCAATTCCAACTTAGTCGGGGCCGTCTTCACGTTTGTTCCATTTATCCTTTTAACGTAGTCAGCGTCAAAAATAGCTGGCATAGGTTCTATCGCTCTCAAAAAATCTCCGATTGGCTCTATGTCGGTATAACGATCTAGCACCCCTGATTTCAACGCTGCCTGGTAGGCGTTGTCGGGTATCGGATCCCATGCCCCAAAAACCATTTGATCTAAGTCGGCCAAAGGTACAAAATTGCGAATAAGTGGCGTGTTGTTGTCTGATCTTTTCCCTAACCGTATGGTCGCCATTTGGGTCAAAGATCCAATCGGTTGCCCCATCCCTTTCCGAACATGCTCCACACCAGCGATAAACGTGGATGCAACGGCACCTAGTCCCACCATCAGAACACCAAGTTTTCCGTTGGGTGGTTTTATGGGCGTAACATCGGAAAACACAAGTTCAGAGGGTTGTAGATTGATACCTTTCCTACGGGCCAATTCCATCAATCGAGTGTGCCATTGGGAGGGAATTCGACCAGTTTTCGCCCAGTGTTGGATTGTACTCTGCCGTTTACCCAGGAGAACCCCAAGTGCTGACTGGCCACCAAATCGTTCAATAACTAGCTGCGCAGGACTTTGTTTTTTGTTCATAGTGCCATGCTACCAAAATTTTCGTTATATTCCAAGACTCCATCCAGTACTGGGTCTCTTAGCAGTGTTGCACAGGAGTGAATTAGAGTAGATATGCGTCTAAAAAGTAGAGACTCTCCTATTTAAAAACAAAATGAGACAGGAAGATTTGGAAAGCGTTGAATCCGAAAGCACTCAAACTGAATCAGCATACAACCAATTAGCTAGGAGATATGGGTTGTGATGAAAAGCCTCGCTCAGTAGATTTGCAATCGCTTACAGGTTGCAAAAGTGGCAAAACGGAAGCTGTTTCAAATGAAGCGTGCGGTTGCGGCTCCTAAACCGGGTTCCTCGATGGTCACTATGTCTCCTCGCGTTACCCATTTGGTCTCTACAAGACTACCTAAGAGGACGAACTCGCCAGTACGAAGACACTTGCCGCGTACACTCATAGAGTTTGCTATCCACGCCAATGCCTCAAGGGGATGTCCCATAATGTCCGAAGCCATTCCTGAGCCCACTTGAGTGCCGTTAATCGACATGGACCCCTTAACGCCCGACAGATCGACATCTTCCCATCCAAGTACCTCTGGACCCAACACACATCCCGCTCCGAAAAAATCATCTGCGATCAGCGTGGGGGTGTCGACCGACGTATAATCCACCCATCGATCGTCAACAATTTCAATCGCTGCCATCACCGATCCTACAGCGGAAGCAACTGATTGTTTGTTATGCGGTGCATCCGTTGGGGATATGTCGGACTTTAGTCGAATTGCAATCTCACACTCAACTCCTGGATGAAGGAGTTTATCGAATTTGAAAGAACCTGATAGTTCATGAATTGTGGAATCAAAAATTGCGCCTGCACAGGGATTATTTATGTCAAGGAATCTTTGCATAACAGGGGTCGTGCAGCCAATTTTATAACCGCATACACTACCCAGACCCGCATCGCTTAGAAGCGTATGAAGAGCGCCCTGAACGCAATATGCATCCGGTTCATCAACGGGCCGTATCTCACGCGGCAATACGTCCATCCTAGCCAACTCCAAACGGCCTACAGTCAATGAAGATGCCGCTTTCTGTATCGTTTCGAGTTCCATTTATTGATCTAGCCCACCTTACAAATTAATTATACTCACTAAACATACATCCTCTGTGGAACCCATATATTAATGTCGGAAAATAGCCACCGTCCCTTTACATGCATGGACAATTAATCATCCCGTCGTCTCTCGTTTGACTTTCAAGGCCTCACGCACCTTGTTTCCAAACCTGCGTAGTTCTTGTGGAGTTGGATCTCGATCAACCAGTTGATTTTTTAACTGTTCGAAAATCCAATTCTCAAAACGACCGCGTGGTATTTCGAAGAAATCCTTGGGGAAGTGGGGTTTTTGACCCGGTCCAAAATAACCCTTACCCTTCAGGTCAAAGCCTTCTAGATCATCTGTCCCTTTCCCAAGAACTTGGCCAGTCTTCACATAGTGATCCATGACAGGCTTCATGCCAAATTTTTGTACCGGACACACCTTCATACAAATCGAGCATCCATCGTACCTCCCCATCACCGCACGACATCGCCCGTAGTTAACCTTGTTTTTTAGCGCTCCACGCCACCAAACCTTGTCTCGAACCAATGCATTACTGGGACACCTATTCACACATATCTGACAGATCTCACAAAAACGATTGAATCCATAGTCAATGGGGTCGTCATACTGAACCGGCGCATCAGTAGTAATGATCATTAGGCGTCCACGCGACCCAAAATGAGGCATCAAGAGCTGACCATTGGCACCAAGTTGGCCAAGCCCAGCAGCCACAAACATAGGTATATATGGGGCACTGGAGTCGCTATGACTGTGAACTTGCGCTTGGTAACCGATTGTACGGATATACGCAGCCAGATCTAGCGCAATTTGACCTTCAATAGCGTAGGTGCCAAAGTGAACATGCTCTGCTTCCTCACTTGGTATCTTTTGAGTCCCTTCATACCCCTGTTCGTAAGCGAGGCAGATGGCGTGCGGGAATTTAACCCATCGTTTTTTACTGGCGTAAGTGTACCTACGATCGTACCGTGTGAAACCAACCTCGTGGAATCCTAAATCTCGGGCCTTCTGGCGGATTAAATCTGTATGGTCGAGATCCGGATCGGCCTCCATAGTGGGATTGATGTCACCAGAAACCGCAGCAGCATCAACAAGCGGGCCGTCTCGCTTTTCATGATCGATACGCCACTTTGAAAACTCCGGAGTATACTGAGACCAGAGCCATTCACGATCAGCGGAATTCTCTACGAAATGCGCTTCTAAAGGATGCTCACGCCCGTAAAAAGATACGTCTACATCACGGGTGGGGTTACCTGGTTGAGTAACGAGATCTTCCGCAACGGGGATCTCGATGTCAGGATCGCCATTATTTTTCCCTGGTCGCCGCACAATATGATGAATTTTCTTAGCCAAACCATTGCTCCTTGTGTGGATATTACCAGAACGGAGCTTCCCTTGTTGATATTGTTACCGCCAGTGACAACGACCACTACAACTAACTCATTTCGAGTGGATGGGGCAAAGAAACCTCAAACTAAAATTGGAATTGTCTTTCCGAACATTGCATTTAATATCCAACCTACTAATTCCATACCAAAAGTCTTTCTTAGAACTACCATTGGCTA
>JASMAO010000037.1 GCA_030754315.1 SAR202 cluster bacterium | reverse complement strand
CTCACGCCTTCAGATTCTTTTTCTTTGGATGAACAAGCCGCTACCGAGAGCACAGCTAAAGCTAAAGCGATATACAAACCAATTCGTGTAAGCATGTGAATCTCTCTTTACCGAGTGCAGGATGCCCGGACAACCACTAATGAATTAAGACAGAGTAGTGAGTTATGTGTGGCAGGTTACATCAACTCTCAGCACCCTGACACCCACCAATAGATTTGTCATAGTACGTGGCGAGTCTCGGCACGCCGTGTCGTGGCTCTTTCGGCAATGCGTTATATTCTTCAATCGAACTGCGCACCGGAAAACACGCCCAACGTAAACCTCGTCAATGACGGTCTGTATCTGTACTTAACGAAAGTAACGCTGCAAGACTGAGGTGTAGGTTGCTCTAGACGATACTGTTAGGTGTGTAAAAACCCGAGTACTAACAAAATACAATCTTTGGGATTGAGAAATAGAAGATAACAGCAGCGATGAAAGCAGCTACATACAAACGTTTCGGGGATCATAATGAAATCGAGATTGAAGAAGTTCAAAAACCAAAGATCGGCTCTGAAGAAATCCTCGTGAACGTCCATGCGTCGTCGGTTAATCAGGCTGACTGGCTCACGTTGACAGGAAATCCGAAAATTGCCCGTGTGGTGTTCGGAATCTTTCGTCCAAAAAAAAAGATACTTGGAATGGATCTTGCTGGCACAATTGTTGCCGTCGGTGAGAACGTGACGCGGTTCAAATCTGGCGATAAAGTATTCGGGGAATCGACCGAATGTTTCGCTGAGTACACATGTGTCTCAGAGCATGAAATTGCATTGGCACCTGAAGGACTGCCTGATGAACAGGTTGCTGCATTACCACTGGCAGGTCTCACCGCGTTGAACGCTGTGAGAGATCAAGCAAAAGTCCAAGACGGTCATAGCATACTAGTGATTGGCGGATCAGGTGGAGTCGGGACTTTCACTGTGCAGATAGCAAAAATATTTGGAGCTTCCGTAACCGCAGTTTGTAGTACAGAAAACATCGATCTCATGCACTCGATCGGTGCTGATGCGATCGTCGATTACAAAACAGATGACTTCACCAAATCCAATGCCCGGTTTCACGCCATCATCGACATCGTCGGTTCTAGTTCCCTCAGAACTCACAGACGTCTGCTTCGAGATGACGGAGTGTATGTTGCGGTTGCTGTTGGTAAAACTTCAATGGGTGTGATCGGAAGAATGCTACGAATCGCACTACTTTCAAAGCTTGGGAGTAAGAAAATGCTGTCGTTTGTTTCATCGCCTAACTCCGCTGACCTAGGTGCCCTGCGTGATCTTGTCGAAAATAGCAATCTTAAACCCATTATCCAGCGAAGCTTCTCGCTCACCGAAGTCGCCGAAGCGATGAGGCTGCAGGGTGAAGGGCATACGAAGGGCAAAACCGTTATCAAGATTTGAGAGTAGGGATAGGTAAGCCGTGACTCTAACGGCGATCCTTTGGGTGCTACTGTAGGAACGGTTACGGTCAATTATTTTTCAGTTGCCTTGTTGTACGCAACGCCAAAAGTGATGGTGATAGCGACTCCAACGAGTATCCCTGAAATGAAAGTGCTAGAAGATGCGCCCACGGCTGTCCCACACCGATTCCAAGTGCAATTCCAGCCAATTGATGTTTTCGTCGCCACCATGGTGTCTGGTTTTCATCATGCTGCATTTCTTGGCTAACTGACATTTAGCTGACCTCTTCGCAAATTTTCTGACACCCAGATACTACCTATCCCTTTCGACATCTCAAATAAGGCATTTATCTGGTCGTATTGGGTCAACTTAGGGTCAACCAACCGAAAAGCTCCTGCATTCCTGCAAGGACTTCTCTAGTTCAATTTCAGTAGATATTTTAGCTTCTTTTAGCTGATTCTCAAATTCGGAAAGCAGATCAGCCCACCAGTTGACGCAGTTCTTCGACGTATTTAGGGATGAGGGTCATTACGCTGGCAAGTCGCTCTGGCAGATCGTCTACAGCGACTCCAAAACGATCTAGTAGAAAGGCTCTGCGGTCCGGATTATTCAAGTATTCGCCGAGAGAGAGCGGGATCGTTGCCACAATCGAAATATAACCTGCAAATTGACAAAAGAACGCAACTCGAACATCCTCTGGCTTTCCAGTCCATTCAGAGTCGGCAAGTGACGAGAGATACGCATCGAATATGACCTGCTCGTGGTCTGCGCTCAGTTGAGCCTCTTCTGCCCCGAAGGTGAGTGGAGAACCTGCTAATACGCCCACGTCCACTCCGATTGGGTCGCGGGTAATGCTCGCCCAGTCGATGCCGACCGTTTGCGAATCAATCGGGAACATATTTCGAGCGTGACTGTCGCCAAAGCAGATGCTGTGCGGCAATTCTTTTGCCTTTTCGAGTGCCTTTTCATATAGGGCAGCAAACTCTAATGCTGACTCCATAGAAACGTCACGGTAGACCCGATCAACGAGTTCGTTGTCACGCATTTCTGCAACTTCGGCGTATTGCTCCCGCGTTCGGCCGCCACCATTTCGCAGGTAATAAGCGTCTTGTTGAATTGAAACAGGCAATTCGGTGTCGTTGGCGAGGTGGAAGCCATTGAACTGCGCAAGATTCGCGGCGGCAGACGTGAATTGATCGAGACTCCAAGGTGGTTGGGGGGCCTCAGACAGGTCCTCCAACCAGAGAACCGACAAATCATCATCGAGATCATCGACTAGATAGCACTTAGCGGGACGCAATCGTATCCCGTCATTTTGGAACAACCCAAGTTCGTAGATTTTTCGCTCGTTTTCAGGAAATAACCACCGTGCGGCATCACCGGAAACCTTAGCGGAGTCGATGATCTTCGCCACTGATGACCATCTTCGTTGGCCTTCAAGGCCGATCGCAACCCCCGACACTTTTACGATTCCGATAGTTCGCTGATCGTTGTGACTTGTGGTTATTTCAGTCAGAGAAGGTTTTTGCACGGAAGTGATGTTCGGATTATCGAGAGCGGCCCTTGCGACCGATATTGTGACTCCAGTATCGTTATCTGATGTGGCTTCCTGCGTAAGTCTCCCCACTTGACTCTTTGTCAGGAAAAACACAAAGGAATGAGATTATGCAAAAAAAGTACGAGCTCTCGAATCAACGCGAATATAGTTGCGGAAAATGTGATAGCACCAGTTTTGCAGAGGGGAAAATAAGCACAACTGGCTCGGGATTGAGCAAATTTTTCAACATGCAGAATAATAAGTTCGTCACAATATCCTGTACTGAATGCGGTTACACAGAGTTGTTCAAGGGTGATAAGTCAGGGGTTTTGGCAAACATACTTGACATTATTGGCAACTGATATCTAACTGTTCACATCATGGACTCAGCACCCTGATAGCTACCGAATAATTTCTTTTAGTGTCGTGCGGGTATCGGCGCAACGTTTCCAGACACGAAGCCGACACCATACGGACACCTCAAACAGGGCATTTATTTCGGGGCATTGCAACAACTTTGCAACAATTAACAGAAAAGCCCCCGCATTTCTGCAAGGCTTCTCTAGTTCAACTTACGTTTGCTGGAGCCTGCGAGACTCGAACTCGCTACCTCCTGCTTGCAAAGCACGTTCGTCGCAATCGCCAAACAAGCATTCGTATTGCATATAAGTTGCGCACTTCGAGGGAATTCAGGAGGATTGTGCATTCAGGCAACAATCACGTGCGAAGGAACAAGTCTTGGCGAAATTACATGTGCTGGGATCAGGTGGCCCGAGACCGATAAAGGCGCGATTTGGATCCTCGCACATCGTCGATGTTGGGGGCAGGAAGATCATGTTCGATTGTGGTCCAGCAACTACATACAAAATGGCACAGACCGGCCTGCATCCACTAGACATCGACTATCTATTCTTCACGCACCACCACTTCGACCACGATGTTGATTACCCATGTTTCATGATGACCCGCTGGGATGAAAGCGTCGGAAAAGAACAGCCATTGCGAGCATTCGGTCCGAACAACACAGAATCGATTACTGAAAGGCTGATAGGAGAAAAAGGTGCTTTCGCATACGACATCAACGCTCGCACCAACCATCCGCTTAGCAAATCTACGTATCAAAAACGTGGTGGAATTCTGCCAAGGCCGCGGATGAACGTCATTGCAAAGGATGTTGGCCCAGGAACAGTTTTTACGGGGAATGATTTCGAAGTTACCGCCGCCCCTGCAGAACATGTCGAGCCGTATCACGATTCTTTAGCGTACCGTCTCGACACCTCAGAAGGCTCGATCGTATTCACCGGTGATACCGAGCCATGCGAGCGGATCGTCGAATTGGCTCGTGGCGCTGATGCACTCGTTTCAATGTGTGGCAACTTCGAGTCGGTGTACGACGCACGGCCAAACGATATCGGCCAAACTGGAACACTTGGTGCTGCCGAGATGGCAGCCGAGGCTGGGGTGAAAGAGTTATTTCTGGTTCATGTTGGTCCAGATCTTTCAGCGCCAGAAAACCGTGAGCGTGGAATCGCTGAAGTGAAGACCGTGTTCGATGGTGAAATTACGCTGACCGATGAACTACAAACGTACGACTGGCAGAAGCACGATCACAGCCACGACGACCCGGCATCTGGTCCTGAAGTACATCCACACATACATCGTCACTAAGCGCTGACTTCAGATTGCTAGCTGCTCGTAAGCTCTGAAACCACTCGCTTGGCGCTTAGCACAGCCGACTCAAGACCAGAGTTCTCGGTGTAATCACCACAGTAGTGGATGTTGTCGTGCGGGGCTCGAATGTCGTTAATTTGATTCAACCTGCCCACACGCCATGGACAGATAGCGTGCGGCCAGTGCTTAAGCGCACGATCGAGAACGCGCCCAGGAGCGGTCGGAAAAATCTCAAACAGATCTTTTTCAAATTCGTCCAGCGCGTCATCATCTGACATTTTCTGAAGCGTTTGTGAACCGTCGTCTCCGGCATAAAGCCTAATTAGCCCACGACCGTCTTTCCTCTTCATATCATCGGTGAAGGTGAATGTTGGGTCTCCGATTCCGATGGTTTTCATACCAACCACAGGTACTCGCCAAACCCCCTCACCAAAAAATTCCTCAGAAGGCCTATCGACTAAAAATGCAGCCGAAGACATGGTTCCATACTCACACTGCTCCAACGCCACTCGTTTAAAGTCGGGGAGATCCTGTACAACACCTAGAGCCAATGGAGCAGGAACGGCCATCACACACTTCTTGGCTTGAACGGTGTGTAACGTCCCATTTTTCTCGTACCGGACTGTCGCTCCACTGCCGGTTGATACAACCTCGATGACAGCCGCACCAGTTTCTACTCTCGCTTTGGTTTTTTCGGCAAGTGTCC
>JASMAO010000036.1 GCA_030754315.1 SAR202 cluster bacterium | reverse complement strand
CGGTGCGATAGTGTTTATTTGCTGCAGGGACGCAAGATAGGAAACGAATTCTGGGTTTGGCTGTCTGCCTGTGACTGACGATTCTGTAAGATAGGTACTCAGCGGCGTTTCGTATGGCAATTAGACATCCCTCAGGAGTTTCTAGTTTGGAATCAGTGCCGGTTAGGGTTTTGGAGTAATTTCAACGAAGCGGTCTTGAAACTTAGCCTAGCCGAGCGAGGGTGGTTTCTGGGACCATAGTAAGGAATGCAATAATCATCCCGCATAGTAAAGTGGCGATGGCCCAAGTTCCGTAGTTGGAGGCAGCGTCATCAGCCGATGTGTTGAAACGATCAATCATCCATGCACCAATACTGAAAAACCCTGCTGTGATAAAGGATGTAAACCAGAGATTCATGCCGCCAATTAACGAAAGAAATGGCACACTTATCGTTGTATCAAGTCCCTTAGATAGCAATTGAGGTACTGAAAGCACGCTGTGGGTGAAGTCTTGGAAAAGGGATATAAATGGTCCAAACAGTCCGCCCAAAACAAGCGAAAACACGAGTGAATGTACGGCGCCAATGAATATCCAAATTGGCAGACTCCGAGATGTTCGCGTACGTTGCATATCAAGTGTGAAAGGCGATCCGAACAAAAAATAAGCTAGCAGTCCCGCAACGGTCAGTCCGGATAGGAAACCTGGCATTGCGATAATAAGAGCATCGCCAAGTGGTGGGTGTTGTGGGGTGTGTATGAATGGGTCCAGTACGGTTAAGGGGACGATCAGGCTTACCGCGCCGCCTATAAGTCCCCCAAACAATCCGAGGCAGATGCTGAATCTTAACCGAGGAAAGTCTAAATCGGACAATGCACTAGGTAGCCGGAACGGACCAAATTGCTGTGCGGAATCAGATCGACTCGTGTCGTTTATCACCTTACGACTATTATAGCAACAAAATGCTGTCTCGAATTAGTGCCACTACGCAACTATTACTGGATTGGGGTCATTTACACAGGCTCGTTGACTAGTGTTGGAGCCACGTGATAATGTCGAACTTGCCCTGCAAGAAAGAAGGAATTCAGGTCGGTGACGCCATCTAGAAAAAAACAGAAAATATCCGATTCGCCTACGGTACGCTTGTCTATGGGCGTTGAAAACTACCTTCTGTCAATTTTCCAGCTTGGTGAGCAGAACCGAAGAGTGACCCTCACGGAGCTTTCTGATCAACTCAAGCGTTTGCCTGAAGGAGAGGGTTTAGGCACTTCACTCCCATCGGTTGGTGCCATGGTACGGCGTATGGCTCGTGAAAGCCTAGTCGAGATAACTATGGACAAGGAGGTTCTCCTTACCCTTAGAGGACGTTGCGTTGCTGAAAGTATGGTGCGTAGGCACCGTTTGGCGGAGAGGATGGTTGTTGACCTCCTAGGTTTAGAGCTGCATAAATCGCATGTTGAGGCCCATAGATTAGAGCATGCTATATCCCAAGATCTCGAAAAGAAGATAATCGATCGGTTAGGTAACCCAACAACTTGTCCCTTCGGCCACCCTATTCCAGGTAGCGGTTATGTGCAACCTAAGAACTTGATGGCTTTGAGCACGGTGCCTGAGGGAAGCGAAGTGGTCGTTCGGTCTGTTCCTGAGGACGACGAAATGTTATTGGAGTTCCTGGTCAATAATGCCTTGATTCCAGGAGAGTCCATCGCTATCAAAGAGACTGCTTCCTACAGAGGAGTGATCACACTTCTATGTATGGGAGAAGACGTAGTAGTCGGGTACGAGGTCGCAACCCGTATTTGGGTCACTGATTCTGGGCAATAATCACCGATCTATCGTTCCTGCAAGTTGTGTATCAGTGCCCTATAGCTACCGGGATTGCATTTCACGTAGGTATTGTACCAATTGCCAGCGTTCTTCTTCTTTAAGCAACAATCCAAATTCCGGCATGGGGGAAGTGGAATCCCTTCCTACTTGTTTCGCTGATAGCCCCTGACGTCCGCCTTTTGAGATAAAGGCGAACAACTCACCATCAGTCGCATTTATGGATATTTCAGACATCAGGTCGGTTGGCAATGGGCCTTTGTTTATCATCGGGACAATGGGCCCGTCCCCGGTCATATTCGGTCCATGGCAGACCAGGCAGTTGACACGGTAAAGCTCCTTAGCCTCGGTATGGGTGAAGGTTTGGTTAGGGTTGGTTAGGCCGGCGTACTCTTGGAGGGTTGAGTATTTAAGCTCCCTGCCCGTTCTGGGTACGGAGTCCGGTGGCGGCAGAAGTCTTGGTCCCTCCTGTGATTTAAACGAAGGGCTATAGTGCATCTCAGAGAAGACGACAACTTTGTGGGATCCAGTCTGTGGGAATGCGGGCAGTGTGAAGTTTGCTATGCCGTGGATTGAGGCCTCACCGGTCCTCAGGTTCCAGCAGCCGGCGGTTACCAATGGCAGGGTCATTAATGCCAGCATAAGCAATACCGTTAGAGGCAATCTACGCCGGTTGCGGTGGTGATCAGTTGCTTTAAATACCGTACTGGTCATCGGTTTTGTTCGGTCTCCCAACCCCGTTTAAGATCCTCGGCACCGGCATTCCTCAACACATCTTCAGCTTGGCTGACTTTTGTTTCGTCAGTGGTAACAGCAACTCCGATGGCGCCTTCGGTGATCTTGGTATTGTAGGCACCCATAAGCAGACGAGGCAGTCTTGATTCGAAGATGATACCGACCACCGTGAAAAGGATGGCGCCTAGCATTGTACCTTCATACATGATTATGGCCATTGGAGGTATCGACAGTATAGGCTTGCCACCAGTGACCAGGGGGAATGCCAACTGAGTTCCAGACGTGAGCAGCAATCCGACAATGAAGCCGCAGGCGGCGCCAATCAAGGGGAACCGGTAGAGTTTGTGGACCGGTTCAGCTTCACCAAAAGTTCCTTCAGGATAAGGGGTTCCTGTGAGAACCTCGTACTCACTCTGATCAAACCCGGCCTCGTTGAGGGCGTCTAAAGCATCGGCGGCCGTGTCTTCGTTGTTAAATAGTCCTAGTACGCTTCTAATTGCCACTTCAGCACTCCTACTCACGTATGGAGGCAGGAACAGTACGCCTGCCAATTTTGATTTCGTCTCTTCCTACCATGCCTTCTTTTATGTCAAACAGTGGTATCAGTGGGAATATTCTGGCAAATAGCAACAGTCCAATTACGACCCACGCGAAGGTCATAGCCACCATCAAAATTTCCATTATGCTTGGGTGGTAACTACCCCAATCGAAGACAAAGGGTTGCTTACGCATTGTGCCTGGAACGATAATTAAAAAGCGTTCAAGCCACATTCCGACGTTGACTGAAATGGTGGTCACAAACATCCAAAAGAAACTACGCCTAACTTTCTTGAATAGCCAAAGGGGAACAGGGAAAAAGAATGCTGTGATCAGGAACAGTATAAAGAGACCACTCCATGGCCATTGCAAAACTTGGAGTTCTCTCATAGCAATTTCAGGATCTTCGAGGGTATAGAGGGCAAATATCCATTCTACAAAGAAGAAGAAAAACCAAGTCGTTGCCACGACGATAAGAAGACGCCCTATGGCGTCCAGGTGGTCAGGACGAAGATACTTATCCCAGTTCCATAGCCACACCATGAGCACCATTATTGTGGCCACTGCCGAGACCCCAGAATGGATCGCTCCTATGATGAAATAGGGTGCGAATATCGTGGAGTGCCAACTCTCTGTTCCAATCTGAACGGCGAAGTCCCATGACACGATGCTGTGTACGGAAACGAAGACTGGAAGCACTAAAGCCGACAAGAGGATACCGGCTACGGCTTGCAACTTCCATTGTCGCGGCGTTCCTCTCCAACCAAGGCACAGTATGCTATATAAGACTCTGGCCCGTCCCGTTGTACGGTCTCGTATAACTGCCAAATCGGGTAGGAGCGCGATTAGCACAAACAGTGTGCTTGCGGTCAAATAGGTCATCACAGCGCTAGGGTCCCAGATAAAAGGAGATCGGATATTTATCCACACACCCCTAGCGAAGTCGTATGGGAATACCCAGAGGCCTGCACGCCACGGACGGCCAACGTGTACGAGCGGGGCGGCCATGAGGGCAGCCATGAGTGAGAAAACAGTCAAAACCTCCGCTGCTCTTGTGATAGGCCTGCGCCATTCTGCCTGTGTCAGACGGAGGATGGCGGAGATCATAATGCCTGCGTGACTGATACCGATCCAGAAGACAAAGTTGACCATGAAGAATCCCCAGAAAACGGGACGATTCAGTCCGGTGACCCCGACACCTTTGTTAAGCATGTAACCGAATGCTCCCATTCCGGTTAGAAATACCAGCAGAGCTACGGTAATTGCGGGCAGCCACCACCGAGGCGTCCTGAGTACGCCCGAGAGCAGGTCGTCATTGATCTGTTTTTGGTCTAGTTGGATGTGCTCTTGCATATCAGTCCGGCTTTCCGAGCACCAGAACTTCAGTCCTGTGTAGTTTTTTATGGAACTTGTACAGTAAAAGCTCTTTCTGTTCCCAAATATTGATGATCGGGAAGATTCGTGTCGCAAGCATGTAGACAAAAACAGATCCGCCTATGGCGCCGACCCAGATCATGTAATCAATAAAATGTGGCATCACTGTCTGTGGTATTTCATGGAGCATGTGTTTGTCTACCGATGAATCTCCTATACCGGGTATTGAATAGGCGGATACATACAGCCGTATCCTGTCGAAAAAAGTTCCGATAAGGATGCCCGTCGCTACAAGCGTTGGTCCCCAAATGCTTTTGCGCACAGGATTCCACATCATCATGAACAGGGGGGCGATAAAATTAAGGATAAACGCGGCCATAAATGCAGGTTGATAAGGACCACGAATAATTAAATTGAGGACGCTCTCTTCGTTGGGGCGAGATCCGTACCATAAAATTATGAAGCTTGAGAACCAAAACCAGAACCAAAGCAATGACAGGGCAAACATTAACTTCCCCAGCCCCCAGAATTGATCTAGTCCGATCCAGTCGCCATATCCTCCAAATCTTCGGAGCACAAACATGGCTATTATCACTGTTGCGCAGCCGGCTTGAAGCGAATTAGCCGCGTGGGTTATTGGAAAGAGAGCGTCTATCCATCCAGGTATCAGCGCCATATCAAAGTCGGTGGCAATCAGGAAATGAGTGAAGATTAGCATCATGAAGTAGAAGGCTCCGAGGATTCCAATGCGGTGGTACTTCATGAACCATTGTTTAGAGGTTCCGTGCCAGCCATTGGCTAGCCAAGCAAAAAAGCGGTGTTTCCGACCGGACGATGAGTCCCTGATGGTTGCCAGGTCTGCAAGAGAGGAAACCCATAGCAGCATGAGCCCACTGAGCACAAGGAAGATAAGGGATAGACTAGCCCAAATATGGGGAGTGTACACTGGGACCTTGCTGAGTATTGGGTCAGCAGCATTGTAGAACCATAAGGAGCGACGTCCATCCTCTAGACTTGGTAATACGCTGAGCAGCGGTATGAACATAAGAAGATTAACGATGCCTACAACTGCGAACATCTCAGCGACACGCGATATCGGGCGTCGCCAGTGGGCCTTGGCCATCCTCGGTGCAATGGCTACCATTACTGCTCCCTGAGCCGTTGTTAAGATAAAGGCGAAAGCTGCGGCGTGGTATCCCCAGACTCTGGTATTTTCCGTGCCGTCTTCTAGCAGGCGTAGGACTATCCCAACGATTCCAACTAGGAACATGATTCCTGTAACGAGTAGGACGCTTCTGAACAATTTGCCGGTGTTTCCGTGTCGTTTCAGAAGGTCGGTGTTAATTCCAGCTGGGGTAGCCAAATTGGCCTGCCCGTTTTGGCTTTCGCCGTTATGCATGGGCCTCTTCCTTGGCAGAAGGATCAACCTTCTTTAGGTAGATTACGTTTGGTTCGGTACCAAGTTCATCAAGCAACTTGTAACCTCTTCCATGGTCTCCATTTTCTTTCTTCTTGAGCTCTGAGACCTTGCTGTTTTCATCGTTGAAGTTACCGAAGTATAGTGTCTCCGTCGGGCAAGCGTTAACACAAGCAGGGTTAATGCTGCGAGCCTCGTCTTGGACTTCTTCACGGCCGTCCCGGGAGGCCTCTATTTTTGATCGGCGTATCCTTTGGATGCAGAATGTGCATTTTTCCATTATGCCTCTGCTCCGTACTGTTACATCAGGGTTAAGCTGGTTTTTAAGACTGTCTGGCCACTCTGGCTCCCAGAAGTTAAAGTAGCGTACATGGTAAGGGCAGTTGTTCGCGCAGAACCGTGTACCGATACAGCGGTTGTAGACTTGCACGTTCATCCCTTCTTCATTGTGGTACGTTGCAAAGACTGGGCACACTGGTTCACAGGGGGCTTCTCCACAGTGCTGGCAGAGGATTGGGATGAAACGAGCTTTGACGTCAGGGAATTCCCCTTCCCAGTAACGTTCAACGCGTATCCACTCGATTGCCCTCCGCTGGTTGAAGATGTCCTCGGAATTTATGGGGATGTTGTTCTCGGATTGACAAGCGACGACACAGGCCTGACAGCTGATACATTTGTCAACGTCGATGACCATCCCCCATTTTTCTTTTTCTTTCGACATCTCTTCTCCCTATAGGATTCAGCTTGTCCAGGATACTCGTTTAGCTATCAGTCGGCGTTAATTCTATAATGTGGTGGTTTTCGTCAACAGCCAGGTCTGGTGCAGTGTTTTCAAACCTGGGCAGTCTGGTCCAGTTTCCGGTTTTCGAGATGCGTACCTTTGTCGCAGCCCACGCAAGGGCACCGGTATCTTTGTCAGTATGTGAGAGCAGCACGTTGTTAACGTTGGCCCCCCGTCCTTCAGAGTATCTCCCTCCTGAAGCATGCCCTTGACCGAATGGTATAGACACGACATTTGGTGCTACCGCTGGATGAGGATAGGCGAGGGCTTCAATTGAGCCTCTGGATGACTCCACATTGATCACGTCTCCCTCTTTTATGTCCAGTTTCTGTGCGACTTTTAAGTTAATTTCGACCCACGTCTGCCAAGTCGCTGTTGTTATCGGGTCAGGGGTAGCCTGTAACCACGGAAGATGTGCGCCTCGACCATCTGTAATTGCCGATGATGAGAATGGGATCAGGTGAAATTCAAAGTCGTCAGTTATGCTAGGCGGCGGAATTGCAATTTCCGGAAGCTGCGGAATTGCTGGAAGACTACCTTCGTAAGTGGCTGACCTGTCCCACCAGCCTCCTCTTTGTAGCAAAGTATTCCAGA
>JASMAO010000035.1 GCA_030754315.1 SAR202 cluster bacterium | reverse complement strand
GTTGATTGCGGTTCCGGAAATGTAGCTGGCTTTTTCTGAGGCCAAGAAACAAATCAGATCACCGGCTTCCATTGCTTCACCAACTCGACCTAAGGGTATGTTCTTGCCATTGTTGTCGTAGTATTCATCTAGTGTTAACTTTGATCCTTCAGCGACAGTAGCTTCCCACTTGCGATCATTCTGACCACTTTTTATTGAGCCGATACACACCGTGTTAACTAGTACGTTATCGGGGGCATACTCCTTAGACATCGCCTTTGTCATAGCAATACCTGCTGCCCGCGACATTGATGTTGGGACGCTTGAGCCCGCAGCTGCTTTACCCGCAGCTGTTGTGATGTTTATGATTCGCCCCCACCGGGCTTTCCTCATACTGGTAAGAACTGCTTGTGAGCAGAAAACTGCCCCGAAAACCTTGAGCTGTAAATCGCCATCTAGCATCACGTTGGTAAGATCATCGAAACTGTTCGCGTTCCCAGATCCAGCGTTGTTGATGAGGATATCGACCTTTCCCCATTGTTTCAGGATGTCGTTAAAAGTCCTAGTAACAGCTTTGTGGTCTGTTACATCGCAACTAATCGACTCTACTTTACCTACCGCAGTTGACCTGATTTCTTCGAGGGCGGAATCCAATTTGCTTTGTGTACGCGCGAGAATAATTACGTTTGCTCCCTCTGCAGCAAGAGAGCAAGCAGCTGCTTTTCCTATTCCCTCGCTGCCTCCAGTCACTACGGCGACACGGTTCGTTAGTCCTAGTTCCATGATTAACGCCCCTGATTGTTAACTGGAATTTATTGTTAATCGGTATAGTGCTGTCAATTGCGGAAAGAAGCTTTTCCTAAATTTAGAGAACTGTTTTCAGAATATAGCGCCAATAGAATAGATTGCAAACCTAAGACGCGTTCGACTCGGCGCTCGTCAAAGCATTAATCAGAGCTTCGCATGAGGCCAGTTCCAGCTCGCACATCATGACGACGTTTCCTGCCACAGCGTAGGCTCCATAGAGAGCGATATTAACAGTCCAAACTGTTGCGGCTCCAATCCTTGCACCTGCGTCTTTTTTTATGGTCTCCCGTGCAGGTGGCACTCCATGTGCTATGGCGGCGTCATGTGAGTCGTAAAACCGTAGTTCGATGTCTTTTTGCATGTAGAAGCCATACCATGCATCAATTGAATGGGGGAGGGTTTCTATATCCAGTTGTTTAGATTTTTTCCAACCTATCGCAAGAAAATTCTCTACTGAATAACTACGGTCGGGTTGAGTGATCAGCCACTGACCATCGATCTGGTCTCGTAACTGTGAGGATGATTCGCCTGGCGCAGGAGAATTCATTTCTATTTGTTCTTCATTAGAGTTACAGCCACCCAATGCCCCTAGCAAGATTAGTATTACAGATAATATTGGCACAAACCTATAGGGTCTGAACGGATGGACGAGGTTTCTTGAGAAGTTCATTCGATGGGCCAGTGAAGGTCTTTCCAGGATATCCTTCATTGCTGTTTTAATCCTTACCTGAAAAACTGTACGATGCTAATAGGGATGTGGGTATTGGAATGGCCGATTTGATGAATTAATTCATCGCCATTGCACGTTCTTGCTGATAAATCTGTATTCGATGGCGACAACTATCAGCTATGAGGATAAGGCCGTCGTCGCTGCTCTCAATTGCAGATGGCCGCCAAAAACGTTTTTCCATTTCGAATAAGGCCGCATTTTCGCGCCAGCTTGCTTGTTCAGGGTTTACATCTAGGAATTCCTGACACCATTTTGACAGGGTCGCGTCTCCAATGAGTGTTTCACTGTGGGTGTCATCAGATGTGAATGCCTGCACACGGTCGTTACGCCAATCCGCAACGAATATTGATCCATCTGAAGTAACGTGAACTCCGGATGGCCTATTAAATTGCCCGTCTTTTTTTCCACTGGATCCAAGGCTGTTGATGAAGTCTCCGTTGTTTGAAAATTTCTGGACTCGGTCGTTGCGCCAATCTGCTACCCAGATGCTGTCTTCTTCGTCTATCGCGATTCCCCAGGGAAAGTTAAGTTGACCTGGCTCGGTCCCGAATGTTCCGAATGATGAGATAAAAGTGCCGTCTGGAGCCAGCTTTTGGATACGTGTATTGAGGTGGTCGACAATATGCAAATTGCCTTCGGAATCGATGGCGATACCAGAAGGTCGGTTGAATCGACCATTTTCTGTACCTGATTCACCCCAACGATCTATGAATTGCCCTTCTCGATTAAATACTGTGACATTGTGCATGAACTCGTCTGTCACATAAATGCGGTCGTCGCTGTCAATGGCCATCGCAGAGGGTTGTGTGGTTTGTCCTGGATCGGTTCCCCAACGCCCGAATTCGTGCAGGAATTCAGAGTCTTGGGTCTGGACACTGACACGTACGTCCTGGTTTCCTGCGTTAGAACGACTCAGCACATACACTAATCCCTTGCTGTCCAGTCGGACATCGACTGGGTTCATGAAGCCCCGACCGAGGAACGATGCGATGCCTATGGTATGGCTGTATGAAAAGTTATTAAGGCTCATCTTGAGATTATCTTTACCTGTAACTGATCGGTCATGCCTTTTTAGTTTTTGACCAGGTCAAGTTTGTTGAATTTTTGTTTGAGGACTGGTTCGGATTCAATCCCAAGTACATCTTCGAGCAGGGTGGAATAGACCTGTCTGAAATCTGTATTGAAATGTACGTCACCTTCCAATTGTTCCGATAGGTCCAACTTTGGGTAATCCCCGTAGAGGCCACCCTTTACTGAGTCGCCTATCACAAAAGCTACACCACCAGAGCCATGGTCTGTCCCAGTCCCATTGTCAGCGATGCGCCTTCCGAATTCTGAGAACATCCATATGACGGTTTCATTACCCTTACCTTGCTGCTGTACATCATCCCAGAAGCATTCGACGGCTTTTGACAACTGATCCCAAAGTAGGGCGTGATTTACTAATTCGTTGGTGTGAGTGTCGAAACTCCCATGGGCAGCATAATAGATTCGTGTGCCCAGTTCCGCTGACATGACTTGGGCGATTCCTTTGAGGCTTTGTGCAATCGGATTGTCCTCAGGGTATTCAACATTTGAGTTATAACTTGACGGTGCCTCGCGTAGGAGATCTGCCCCATCTAAAGCTCCTCGTCCTGTTTCTAGGATTCGTCGTGAGGGGAACCCGCCATCTGCCATCGGCTGGTAAATACGGCTTACAGTGTCCAACATTGCATCGCGGTTACTGGCGCCGGCGAGCCCAGTGTAGAGTCCATAAGACTCGAGCGCCCCAACCGATGCTACCGAGACTCCTTGGGATGCAAGCGCGCGGGGTAGGCCGCGCCCAAAGTTGACTGTTGTGACAGGATTCTTACCATCAGGATCGATAAGTGAGTTGGCCTTGCCAAGCCAGCCTTCAGAGGAACTTGTGAACGGCTCCGCCGTGTGCCATATGTCCATCGACCTGAAGTGTGAGCGGTTGGGTTCGGGATAACCAATGCCCATCATAACGGCCATTTTGTTCTGGTCGAATAATGTCTTGAATGGCCCCATGTTTGAGTTGAAAGCACATTTATCGTTTATTGGTATTACATCGTCACCTTTGAGTCCCATACTGGGGCGAAAGTCGTAGTAAAGCCCATCTTGATACGGGACTAACGTGTTGAGATAGTCATTACCACCTGAGAGCTGGATGACAACGAGATTCTTATTCTGGTGACCGTTGTTTTTAGGCATTTTTGAGTTTTCTGATGGTTTCTTAGCAATACTGGTAATCGGGAGTGGAGACGATAAGCTGGAACATCTCAACTGTACGTTCTTCACTTTCCGGTTTATCGGAATCGAATGGGCCAACTTGAGAAGCGTGGTCCATGAGAACTGACTTAGAACGATCTCCCAGGTCTATAGATCCAAGTGCATCGAGACAAGCCTCGACGAATTCTTCTGGATCAAGCAGGTCATTCGAGGTTCCCACACGTTCGATCATCCGCTGGATGCCGGGAGCATCGGTGCGTCCAACCTCGCCGGAGGCGAAGTTGATGCGTTCTATAAGGGATCCAGAATCGACCCATTCCTCACCCTCATGCCAGCCTTCTACACTGGGTGGGTTGAGCAGGTGTTGCCCCATAAAGAGAGCTTGATTTGCTAATGATGATGATTCCATATCCGGGATATCGAAACGGTCGGTTAGTCTTGCTGTTCCGAACACCAGTTCAGCGGGACTCTTAATTTTACGGAACCTTACTTCTTCTGACTTAAAGTGGTCTGAGTTGAATATTGAGCGCAGCAAAGATCTGATGTCTCCGTTGGTTTCCTGAAAAACATCAGTGAGGCGTTCGATTTCCGGTTCATTTGGCTCATCTGCCACGAAAAATAGATACAGACGAAAGGCTATAAAGCGTGCTGTGGCACGCTGTTTTGCGATGATTTCAACGATGTCCTCACCATTGAAGTTTCCGGTCTCGCCTAGGAAGGTTTTTTCGCCATCGTCGTGATCTGAAGAGTCGAAGTTGAATTCCATCGGAAATGGCCCTAGGAAAAAAGGTGGGGGTGTTGGCCTTGAGGCCCAGCCTGTAAAAGCGCGGGCGGCAGTTTTTACGTCATCCTCAGTGTATGCACCTCCTCCAAGATCATCTATTCCCATTGAGAACAATTCCAATAGTTCTCTGCCATAGTTCTCGTTGGGCGCATTTTTGTGACTGTTCTGGTTATCTAGCCAGTACATCATTCCAGGATTTCGGGAGATTTCTATTAGTATGTTTTGGAACCTACCAAGTCCAACGCGTCTGAACAGCTCAATCTCGGTCAACATCTCCAGCCCATGGTCTAATTTGACACCTCCAACCGCGAGCAGGCTGTGCCAGAACAAAGCTATTTTTTCTTCCAGAGGTTTTTGGCTGGTAGCCAGACGCCAAGCCCACTGCGGGTCAGCATGACCAACAGATCGCGCCTCCACTGAGGCTATGAAATAACGGTCCAACAGGTCTTGGTCCGCAGCTTCTTCCTGTTTGGGGTGAAGCAGTTCCTCTACGGTTTCTTCGTAGCCTTTGGCGGTGTATGCATCGATCTGATCGCGTGTTACACCGAATCCAGCCCTGCGCAGTAAATGCGCAATTAGGGAGACGTCTGTACGCGCTGATGTGGCGGTCGTCATTGGTTTCAACTCCTGTAGTTACCAGAATGCCAAATCCGATTTTGTGGGGCATTGTAGCTGTTTTCAAAATATCGATCCATTACCTTCGCACTAAGAAACACAGGCCTAATTGTCTTTGATACTTATGTGATGGTCATTTTTCAGTGAGTTTTGTGGATATGTGAATACCAGAACGTTCCTCCTGCAGTGTCATGGCTATGGAGGCGTCTCGGTCTCCCAAACCCATTGATAATGCCGTTTCAAGCTCGTCCAGAACGCTGCGAGCTATTCTGATTGGTACTTCACCTTCATCCGCCATTTCAACCGCTAGATGCAAGTCTTTATGAGCGCCATTAAGCGTGAACCGTGGTCTAAAATCGCCTTTCATAAAAGTTGCTGGGATTCGTTCGTGTAAATTTCCGCCTTTACCGATTGCGCTTTTCTGTAACGCTTGCAGTAATCGATTGGCTTCGATGCCAGCACTTTGTCCTATGGTGAGGCATTCGGCGATGACTTGGTCGAGTGCAAATGCCGCCAGATTATTCATGAGCTTGGCAACCGTGCCTGCACCGATTGGTCCGACATGCAGCATGGTATTTGAGAAGGATTCCAATAACGGCCGCGCTCGCTCGAAATCTACTGTATCTCCTCCTATCAGAGTAGTAAGCGAACCTTTTGCGGCGCCCTCAACTCCACCACTCACAGGGGCATCAACCATCGCAGCTTTCCGAAGTTTTAATCGTTTTTCGACCTGTCGCACAAGGGTAGGCGAGTTGGTCGTGTGATCAATTATCAGCGTACCTGGGCGTATATTTATTTCAATACCACCCTGACCTAACATCACTTTTTTCATTTCACCCGGACCCGGTAGACACAGGCAGATGATCTCGCATTCCAGAGCGAGTTCATCTAATGACTTGGCAACGGAGACGCTGGTTCCCTTGAATTGAGATGTTGCTGAATCATCCGTATCAAAAATTATTAGATCGAAACCAAATTGCATCAATCGTTGTGCCATTGGGCGCCCAAGCTTACCCACCCCTACAAATCCAACCCGTGGATGCGTGCTTGAGACCATGAATACTCCTGTCTATGATTTTTGAGAATTGACCTAAACCAATGTAAAGTCGATCCTAATTTTGGGAGTTTATACGCGTAGCTAAAGTTTTAGATAAATACAGGAGTTTTTTATGGCGATCAATGGTAAGTGGCGATATGAGGATTTGACCTGGCCCGAGATGAACGAGGCGGTTGAGGCAGGATTGATTCCGGTGCTTCCAGTTGGAACCATGGAGCAGCATGGACCGCATTTGCCTGTGAAGATGGATCGATGGACGGCTACAGAAGTGGCGAAAACGGCTGCTGAGCAGCATCAAGATCGATTGCTACTCATGCCGGCTGTTGCTTATGGCTATACCACGCATGTGATGGATTTCCCTGGCTCGGTAACCATTCATCATGAAACATTTATTCGTTACATAGTTGATATTTTGAAATCTCTGGCTTATCACGGTTTCAGTCGAATCATAGTAATTAACGGACATGGTTCTAACATTCCACCTCTCGATCTGGCCTGCAGAAGAGCCAATCTGGAAACCGATGCCAACGTAGCCCTTACCTCTTGGTGGGGGTTGACTGTGGCGGATCCCGAATTCATGAAGACTTGGCGTGAGTCGCAAATCCCTGGAGGATGTGCACACTCTGGTGAAGCTGAAACCTCGGTGGCGTTGCATTTGGATAACAGTTTGATCCAAATGGACAAAGCCCTGAAAGAAGAGATCAAGTTTCATGAACACAGTTCGCCTTATCAGTGGGTTGACCTTTGGAGTGCAGGGCCGGTTTCGGTCACATCTTGGACTAGTGAATACACCGATTCGGGGATTTGTGGAGATGCAGTTTTAGCCACTCCCGAAAAGGGGAAAATACTATTCGATGAAGCAGTGAAAAATCTTATCGAGTGGTCGAACGAGTTTTACGCAAGAGAAGTGATGATCCGAAAGGACCACCATGCGGTTCAGCCGTTGTCTGATTTACCAGGATGAAAATCATTTAGGTCAGATCGCAATGTTAAGCGAAGCTGAAAGTGGTGCCGAAGGTGGGAGTCGAACCCACACGGGTGTTACCCCAAAGGTTTTTGAGACCTTCGCGTCTGCCATTCCGCCACTTCGGCTTTTGGATGCCTGGATTACCGTTTCGTTTACATGTCCGTCGGGATATCCGAAATAACTATACTAGCGGCGCAATTGTTTTTTGGCTTTAGGTGCGCCATTCGTTAACGTTACTTGTGTGACGTTAACCGAATTAGTGCAGGTTGTACGATTTTTAAGGAAGGTGATAGATAATTGCCCGAACGATCATTAGAGCTTTCGCGTCCGCTGGCTGTACTGGATATCCAATCTACGGGGCTCAAACCAGATACAGCGCGCATTGTCCGGCTATCGGTTTTCAGAGTTGATCCTGATGGTAGTGAAAACGTGAAATCAGTGATTGTGAATCCAGGAATTTCTATCCCTGCTAGCGCTACACAGGTACACGGGATTTCAGACTCTACGGTTGTCGATAAACCGGTATTTCGAGCTTATGCACGCGGGTTGGCTGATCATCTTGGGGGCTGTGATCTAGCAGGGTTTGGTATAGAGCGGTTTGGTCTTCCGTTGTTGCAAGCGGAGTTCAAACGCAACGGAGTCGACTTTATTCTCACGGGCAGAGCCGTAGTGGACGCGATGACCGTATTCCACCGTTTGGAACCGAGGAATTTTAGTTCCGCCTACTCTAGATTTGTTGGCGGGATATATTCGGATTCAGACGATGGGGCCAAGCGCGCAAGAGATGTATTTGAGATTCTCAAAGGTGAATTGCGGGCTTCCTCAGATGTGCCTTTGAAGCCAAATGAAATCGTAAAATGGGCCAAAGGATTGGATGACTCCGTCATAGATTCTGAAGGTAAGTTCATCTGGAGTGAGGATGGAGATGCGCAGGTTAACTTCGGAAAGCATAGAGGGGAACGACTCGCGGACGTGGTGATTGGTGATCCGGACTACCTCAACTGGTTGTCAGGTTCAGAGGATTTTTCAGAGGAAGTTCGCAACATCGTTGGATCGGCGATCAGTGGCCGACTTCCAGAACGTTCCTAAGGAGTCGAAGCTATGCCGGTTTTTAAAACGGTCTGTCTTCTCGAGGCTCTGATAGTGGAGGCGGTCCACCATCGACACGTCTTAC
>JASMAO010000034.1 GCA_030754315.1 SAR202 cluster bacterium | reverse complement strand
CGATTGAAACAGCGGTACCAGGTTGTGTATGCCCTGCACGCAGATATCCAAGCGCTGAGCCCTCTCTACTAATGGGCGAGCACGCTGAAGATGTCACCATACCGACCTGTTTGTTGTTTATCAGTAATCGATCACCGCTTCCGGGCAGCGTGCCAGTATCCCACTTCAAGCCTACCAGAGCTCGTTTGACCTTCTTGTAGGTATCGAGTCGTGTTATAACTTCTTGGCCAACGTAGCATCCTTTGGTGAAGCTGACCAAGTTTATTAAGTTGGCTTCTAGGGGGTTATAGGACTCGCTAAGCTCTGCGCCGTAAACTGGCACACCGCGTTCAACCCTCACGGTTTCTACTACATTTTCCCCTGCAACCACGAAACCGAACTCGTTTGCTAGAGAAAAACACTTTTTGCCTAAAGAAACCATTTTGTCAGCCTGGACGACCAACTCATACGCTGGCAACCCTAGGAAATCTGTGCGAACTATTGAGGTGTCGATAGAGTCAAATGACACTGTCGTATTTGCGTAACGTTCCAAGTCCACTCCTGCTATGGACATCATTATGTCTGGTGCGTTGGGACCGGCTATTGCGTACGATCCTGTTTGGCCAGTAATGTCACATGTGGTGATGTCTTCACCGAAGGTGAAAAAATCGATGTGTTCGAGGATTTTCTGTCTGCTGCTCCAGGCCGTGAGAACGAGAACCGAATCTCGGGAACGACTCATCGTAAGGACGTCTATGATACGGCCCTTAGGCGTGGTAAGAACCGTTGCAGCGCCTTGTCCGACCTCAAGGGACATCACCTCGTTGGTAGAGAGGCGACTGATCAAATCTAAGACATCGGCGCCTGCGCACTCAATACGTCCGGTGTGGGTTCGGTCAATAAGTGCTACGTTGTCACGCAACGCGATGTACGCAGCTTCTGAGTCGGATTCATTGCTGTGAAGGGGCGTAAGGAGACCATTCGAGCGGTTGGTGCCAGATGGTCCTGAAAAGGAAGTCTTACTGCTCATCGTTTTGTCGTCGAGCGGTTCGCAGGCTCAATGGGAATCAGACGCTGAACGATGTTCCACAGCCGCAGGAGGTCTTCGCGTTGGGGTTATTGAAAACGAATCCCTTACCATTCAAGCCGCCGGAGTATTCTAGGGTTGTACCTGCAAGAAACACATAAGATTTTCGGTCTACGAAGAGCTTCATGCCATGTTCTTCGATTAGCTTGTCTTCTGGGTTGCCTGATTCGACCATGTCAAGAACATATGTGAGGCCTGAGCAGCCGCCACCTTTAACGCCAACCCTTAGATTTGTCTGTGCCATTCCAGCTTCTTCTGCGAATCGCCGGACATAATTCACCGCGCCCTTAGATATGGAAATCGTGAGTGGCTTTCCGTTCTTTTGTTGAGTCGGAGTCAATGCAGCTTATCCTGTGCGAATTCCCAACGGGGGGTTCCGCTATTCTATCGCTGGCAAGGCTTTCTAGTCAATGTATGCCAGGTTGCTTTCTCCTGCTTTTCTTTCCACCGTGTGTTATTAGTTGCCTGGAATCGAACTCCTCCGGCATCGAATTCGAGGCCTCATGGGTGGTAGACAACGAGCTTTAACTCAGTCATCTCATTGACCGCGTATTTCGGACCCTCTTTCCCCATGCCACTGTCTTTGACCCCGCCGTAGGGCATCAGATCTGCGCGCCATTGCGGTCCTGAGTTGATCATCAGATTGCCGGAGTGAACCTCGCTTGCGAACTTCATGGCCCAGTCGATGTCCTGGGTGAAGATGCCAGCACTTAGCCCATACTCGGAGTCGTTGGCCATGTGAATTGCCTCGTCGATGTCAACAAATGGAGTTACTGCCACAGCTGGCCCGAACAGCTCCTCACACGACACGCGCATATCCGGTTTTACATCGGCGATGACGGTAGGTTGGTGCATTGCACCAGAGTATTCGCCACCAGTTATAGTTCGGGCGCCGGCATCAACTGCTTCTTTGATCCAACCGTTAACGCGTTCGGCGTCGTCTGCACGGACCATAGGACCCATCTTGACGGAGTCTTCCATGGGGTCGCCAGTGCTAATTGCCTCTACACCTACCTTCAGAGCGTCCAGGTAATCGTCGTAGACCTTTGCGTTGGTAATGATTCTCTGAGCAGATATACACACTTGACCCGCATTTGAGAAACCGCTACTAATGGTTGCGGCAACGACTTTGCTCATATCGGCATCTGGCATGACGATCAGAGGCGAGTTGGAACCGAGTTCCATAGTTACTTTTTTAAGACCTGCTGTTTTACAAATTTGCTCTCCGATTTCCTTGCTACCCGTGAAAGTGACCTTGCGTACTCGTGGGTCAGCTACGAGGGCGGGGCCTATAGATCCGCCCCTGCCCGTAACGCATTGGATCGCCTCTGCGGGGAACCCGGATTCTAAGAGAACCTCGGTAAGCTTGAGGGCAGAAAGTGGGGTGTCTGTGGCCGGTTTGATTATTACAGCGTTGCCTGCGGCAAGTGCCGGTCCGACCTTGTGGCAGACTAAATTAAGTGGAAAGTTGAACGGGCTGATAGCTACTACGATGCCACATGGGACCCTCAGGGTAAAGCCAAGTTGACCTTCCCATCCAGGAGCTCCATCAAGTGGTACGACATCACCGCCGAGGCGTTTAGCCTCCTCTCCAGATAGGCTGATGGTTTGAACTGCACGACTCACCTCTGTACGGCCCTCGACGATAGTCTTTCCTTCCTCCATTGTGATAGTGCGTCCGAAATCCTCGGTGCGATCTGCTAACAAATCAGCGGCTTTTCTAAGCATTTCGAAGCGATCGTATCCTGATATTTTCCGCATAACTTCGGCACCCTTCACGGCGCTGGAGAGGGCACTGTTTACGTCATCGACAGAAGCCTGCGGCACCGTGTCGATGACGCTGCCGTCGTATGGATTAATGACATCGACTGTCGCTGCTTTGTTTATCCATTTGCCAGCAACATACATTTTCATTTGGAGTCCTCCTTGATGTCGAAACAGACTAACTTATATTAGAGATGCTTACCCTATTTCCGCAGGACAGGCTGTATTTTACAGAAATAAAAAGCCAAAACTTTAGTGATACAGGCACATTGTTGGACTGGTCACATAGAGACCTCCACAGTAAAACAAGCAATCGAGTGTATTAGCGCGGTAGGTACTATACTATCAGCGGGCGTTGTGTGTATGTGCGTGTTTCCGTTGTCGCTGTGGAGAAAAACGCCTGATTTCGGCAAAAATGGATTTCGTGATTATCCCGGGGACAAATTAATTCTCGTCCCGGCGGCCTCAACTTACATAAGATGGCAACCTGAAAGTGAATAAAGTTGGAGGACATGGGGATCTTTAATTAGAGGTAGGTTGGTAAGGGCTGAGGATTGCACTGTATCGGCAGATCTTCGGTGATACAATGACAGCATCCAAAAGACCACAAATACGTTCGTATGGAAGAGAGGGATGGCATGACGGAGTTTAGGGGAGTTTACCCGGCGATTGTGACGCCTATGACAGAGGAAGGGAGCCTCAATGAAGAGGCTTTGCGGCAAGTACTAGAGTTCAACATACAAAGGGGCGTTCATGGTTTCTGGGTGGCCGGAGGCACGGGTGAAAGCGTACTTTTGACGGAAGAAGAGAACAATAGAATATCTGAGATTTGTGCCGATCAAGGGCAGGGCCGTGTCAATAACATCATGCACGTTGGCGCCAACACCACCGTTCAGGCTGCGCGACAAGCGGAGTATGCCGCTCGAGCGGGGGTTCAGGCCATTTGCGCCGTGCCCCCATTTTTCTACGGAGCTTCGGATGAAGCTATTGTCGAATACTACAGGGTTGTTGGTGCAGCAGCCGACCTGCCACTCTTCGCTTACAATCTGCCTGGAGCAACCGGGATAGACATCTCCCCCACATTGATGCAAAAGATTAAGGATGGAGTACCCCAAGCTGCCGGATTGAAGCACTCCTCTACTTTGTTTGCGAACATTGGTGTTTTTGCGGAAATGGGATTGAGTTGCTTCATTGGTATGTCCGGCCTGATGTTGCCCGGGCTAACGATAGGTGCATGCGGCATGATAGATGGGCCGCCGTGTGTAGCGCCAGAGTTCTGGGTGAAGATATTCGATGCTTTTAATAAAGGTGATGTCGAGGGAGCACGTGAAGCCCAGCGACGTGCTAACGCAGTGATTGAAGTAGTGGTAGGAATAGGATCATTTCCCTCGTCTATAAAATATGCTGCTGGACTACGGGTGGGAATCGACTGTGGTTCTGCGAGGCCACCACTGTCTCCGCTAACTGATGATGAGCGCCTACAAATACACAATGGCCTCGATAGACTAGGCTTATTAAAACAAGATGATTAAGAGGAGACTGAGTTTCTGTGGCCCGTAAAATGCGGCTGAAACGGATTTTATGGAAGCGGGGATTTTCTATAGACGTGTGTCTATAATCAAAGGGTTCATACAGAAAACACTCTAAACTCGCAGAGGAGAAAGCAAGAGCTTGTTGAAGCGTAAGGGCTATCAGGTTTGCGTAGTTTGAAGCACCCACTTTCTGCACCAATGAGCGTTGGGCTGAATAATCTTAACCGCCTCGGTCTTTTGACAGAAGGAGCGGCTCATCAAGGCATCGCTGACTATAATCCGTTCGCAGAGATAATGGTTAGCGGACACGGGCCCTATATGGAAAATGGAACTCGATGGAATATCGCCGCCAAAAATGATGCGTTTAGGAAAGAATCTATTGGTGTCATGCTAGGCTATGTAGATATGGTTCGAGGCATGCCGAATCTAAAACAGATCAACCTTCACTTCCCACCAAAACGCTGGAGAGATGAGGCACAATTGGAAGGGCATGAGGGAACCTATGATCGAATGATCGACGGCTTCCGTCAGATTGCCCGCAAAGCGGAAGAGAATGGAATAGAAATCGTTTTGGAAAATGGCAATGCGCACTGGACCGGGATAAGAAACGACATCACCGCCGATCAAGTGGATTGGCAGGATCGCAATCGGGTGTTTGGCGCATCGCCCGAGGAGTGGGTCGGCATCTGTATTGATATAGATCGACCGAATGTCGGACTCTGTTTGGACTCGAGTCACCTGGCAACATATTCACACACCGTGGCTGATGATGAGAAGCGGATGCGGGTTGCATTGTCGTTCCTAGATAAACCAGAGTTGATTAGACACGTGCACTGGAATGACAATTTCCTTTATGACACGAGGGGCCGAATCGATCAACACGCTATTCTAGGCAAGGGCACTCTTCCTGTTTCGATACATCGATCTATCAAAGACCTGGACGCCACACTCCACTTGGAGCACTTCTATACCATTAAGGATCTTGAGGAAGAACTGGTTTACATTCAAGAACTGTAGTAATAGTGAGCCTCACTGTGGGATCCAAGTCCAACTGAAAGGATCAAATTCGGATTTAGGCGCCTCCGGCATGTCAAAGCTGGATTGTTATGCACCTTACTCTACGGCGGGTTACGACATTAACGTTCGACGTCTTCGGCACTGTACTGGATCTTGGCAGTAGTCTATCTAAGCCTTTGGAGATCCTTCTTGAGGGTAAAGAGCCTGTTCTGGATGCAAGCGAGCTATGGCTGCAATGGCGTGCTCGGCAGCGACTAGAACAGTTTCAAGACAGTCTTCTGATGTTGGGCCACAGTGGCTACCTGGAGACGTGTCGAAGGGCACTAGTGTATTGTCTGAAAGACAATAATATAGAAGTCTCTGATGCGAGGGTTGATAGGGTGATCGGGTCATTTCGTGAACTGATGCCATTTGGTGACGCTGCCCTAGCGCTCCAGCGACTAAAAGAACGATTTGCGGTAGTGGCCCTTTCTAACGGGGATCAGTGGCTTCTAGAGCACGTTGCGGAAAAACAGATCAGCTTTGACTTCGATAAGCTTATTTCAGTTGAATCGGCAGGATTTTTCAAGCCCCATCCTGCTGTCTATCGATTCGCTGCCCGGTTGCTCCAATCAGATCCAGCGGAGTTAATGATGGTGTCATCCCACGGCTTTGATGTTGTGGGTGCTAGAGCGTGCGGGTTTGAAGCTGCGTATGTGAACAGGTATGGATTACCCCCAGACGAGTCTGTATATAAACCCGGTATAGTAGCCAAGAACTTTGCAGACCTGGCCGACCAGTTGTTGGATAACTAGTTTGGATAGTCGTCGCGATCTGGGTAATCTTCGGTGACGTGCCAACTCATTTCCTGAACATGCGCCGGCATGCGGTCCCGAACCTCTCGCTTTAGCAGCGAGTCTTTTATCCCAAGGCCCCAGCCGGGTTCGACCCACCTAGCGTGATATGGTGTAAGGACCCCCACTCGATCCTCGTCCGCGGTAACATTAGCACCCGATCGATGCCACATACCGCCAAGGAAGACCACGGCTGACCCCGCGCTGCCTTCGGCCGCAACAAGCCGGTTGCTTGGGTCACCGCCCTCAAGTTCAGCCCTGAGCTTCTTTACCTGCTCGTTCATAAAATGGAAATCGCCGTTCTCATCAGGCCACATGTTTGGAATCCCAAGGCGGTGGCTCATGGGAAGTAGTTCTGTGGCGCCATTTTCTCGGGTGAAGTCGGTGAGCATCCAGTTGCACTGGACGATGAAGCAGATATTTTCGGGGAAAGGCCTGCTGTGCTCGGCGAACCAACCCATAGGAACATCTCCGTGGATACCGCTCGCTTGCGTGCCGGGTTTTGTCCATGCCACGCTGGACCCTATGGCCTGAAAGCCTTCACCAAGAACGTGGTGGGCCAGGCTGAGGACTACGGGGTTGGTAATCAACGGCAGGAACGAGTCGCACTCGTCGGGCTCGAGGTGGTTGAATAAATTTCCAAGGTGTCGGAAAGGATTCGCGCTGTCAGCCCTACGAAGAGAAAGCTCCTTAAGGCGCTCGGCCATTTGGGTAGCTGCTTCCCTGTCGATCAGGTTAGGCAGTAACACATAGCCATACTCTGTCAACTTGACCTTTGCCAAATCGATGTCTAAGTCTGTGTTGATCGGTGTCTCCATGGTTGTTTGGTAACCCTCCTGTTTGTGTGGCCTATGCTATCGTTGTATTCATGGGCTTGAATAAACAGCCTTCGACGAAGATGTCGAAGAAGTCGGGGATGGATTCTAACTCGACATGCTCCACACGCCGTACCATTTCCTCGACGATGCCACGCATCTCGCGAGATAATAGCATAAGCGTGGCGCCTTCCAAAGCGGCGTTTCCTACTTTCTCTATCTTGCTCGTGTGTAGATTCGCTATGAACCCAACCTCGATAGCGTTACTAGTGTCCAAATAGTTGGCGAATCCGCCGGCAAGACAGAGCCTGGATATCTGGTTTAGAGGGACACCGTATTTCCTAAGGACTATCCACTGACCGGAGTAATTCGCGGATTTCGCCTGTGCTAGAGCGCTTACGTCGGCTCGTGAGATATACATGCCCTTATCTGGTGCGAAGTAAAATTCAGACTCGCCGTTTTCAAAAACACCGAGCGGGTTCATTTTGCCGGAACGACGTAATTCAGCAAGTAGGTCAACGAGGCCCGAACCGCAGATTCCTTGAGGCTCACCGCCACCGATGGTGACATATGTGCATGAATCCCCTTCCAGTTTGACCTTCTCTACGGCGCCTTTATAACCTGGCATACCATAGGTGACCTGCCCTCCTTCGAAGGCTGGCCCTGCTGGACAAGAGGCCGCTAACATGTAGTCTTTGTTGCCAACGATGACCTCTGTGTTTGTACCTACGTCGATGAGCATCAAGGAATCCTCTTGCTGGTCCATGCCGATAGCAAGCAAATCTGCAGCCACGTCCGCGCCAACGTGCCCTCTAACGATTGGGCCGCTGTATACATTCGCTGCCGGGAAAATCCTGAGACCGAGTTCTTTAGAATTGACCGTGATGGATGTGGAATCTCGGGTGCCTGAGTCCAATTCAAACTCTGTCAAGGATTTGTACGGTTTTTCCCCGATGGACTGGACATCAATTCCGAAAAAGATGTCCCTCATGGTGGAATTTCCTACAACCACCATGTCATAGATATGTCGTCGTCGGATTTTAAGACGACGGCACATATCGCCGATTTCGAAGTTGATTGCCGAAAGAATCACCTGCTGGAGTTCGCCATGAAATTCACCGCTATCGTAGGAAATGCGATGCATGATGTCGCTGCCGCCGAATCGCTGTGGATTTTCAAATGAGGCGGTGTAAATGAGTTCACCCGATTCTAGCTCGGCCAAATTCATAACAACCGTGGTAGTGCCAACGTCGACAGCGATGCCGTATATCCCGCCGCGGTAATCGTCGATTCGCTTGTCGGTCCGGAATACGCCATCACCCCGACGGACCACCATGGGATCCAGATCAACCGCGCGCCGGACGGAATCAGTGAGGATGCGCGGCTGCCTGCGGAGGGCAGCGAACTCAACGTCTGCACTAGGGTCACTAATACGGGCTTGGCATGCTAACCTGTAGACTCCCCGCAGGAACCCCTCCGCTTCGGTAGGGGGAGTCAGTGCGCCAATCCCGCGGCGTATGTCCACGATGCATTCGTGACATTCTCCGCTGCGTCCACAAGATGTGGGTACACGTATCTTGAGGGTGTCAGCATAGTCAAAGATAGATTTGCCTTCGACTAGGTCTAATTGGCGATTGTTGCTGTGTAAAGGAGGCATCAGGAATTTCGGTGGGTTCGGGTTCTAACTTATATTTTCGTTATAGACAGTCACCAGGTCAGTTGTTTCTTGAATGGAATGATACCAGCCTCCAAAGTCTGTTATGGGCATGAGGTTGCGAGCCACGATTGTAAGTCTGTGTGTTCACAGGTTGTGGATGAGGAATTGTGAGTGGGAGCAATTAAAGGGCCCTGGTATTCGAAGAGAAGGGCTACAATTCCCAAGCATTACGGTAATCGAGTTTGTCACTGCCGATGCACAGAGGCAATTTGCTCGCAGCTCCTGCTCGGCTTTGGTTGCGGCACCTGAAGTTGGCGGAGCACAGATTTTCGACGTTCTTGTATGGGCATCGCCAAGAAGAGTCACGGTTCACTGTATTCGACATGTCCCTGAAGATGTTGTAAAGGCGCGTGACACTTGCCTCATATCGGGTTATGTCGATTTTGGAGCGCATTCTATTTGAGGAGTGCTTGGTCAAGGCTGCTGATTAGATAATCTGGCCATGTAATTAGTATGCTAGGGTGTACGAATACGACCGAATGTTGAAGAGGAGCAAGCTAGTTCTGCGCATCAGATTCGTTTGTAGGGGCGTGACTTGCTATCCTTGAAAGCGTTTTGGCCAGATCCACGCACGCGATGGCATCTTGGCCGTAGCCGTCTGCGCCCATATCTTCGGCAAACTCTTGAGTCACTGGCGCTCCCCCAACCATTATACTAACGAACTCACGCATGCCGGCCTCTTCAAACGCCTGGATAGTACGACCCATGTTGGGCATGGTGGTTGTAAGGAGTGCTGACATTCCCAAAACTCCCGCCCCATGTTCGGTCACAGCGTCTATGAATTCGTCCGGCTTTGTATCTACTCCAAGATCATGCACCACGAATCCTGTGCCACGCAACATCATGATGCAAAGATTCTTGCCTATGTCATGGAGGTCGCCTTTTACGGTGCCCATCACTACCGTGCCAATAGGTTCTACGCCAGACTCTGAAAGGATAGGCTCTAAATGCGCCATTCCAGCTTTCATTGCTCTCGCAGATATGAGCACCTCGGGAACGAAGATGATGTTATCCCTGAATTTGATACCTATGACCGCCATGCCTGCAATGAGGCCGTCATCAAGAACGATGTTGGGTTCGTAATGCTGGTCGAGTGCCTGCTTAGTAAGCTCGTCGACATCTCTGTCGTTTCCTGAAATGAGGGCGTACGCTATGTTTTGCATTAACTCGTCCCCACTATCGAACAGGCTGCGGATGTGGGTGAGCTCCTCAGGACGGGAGATGTGGGCCATCTCATCTTCAAGGCGCTGATTTACGATGGGCATTCACGACTCTCCATGTAGACACTGGTTAAAGCCAAGTAATTATTCGTAGGAAATTCGTCTTTGTCAATTATATTTATGAAACTACACAAGATGTTTGGGGTGACATTTATCCAAAGTCTCTCAAGCCAAATCGCCGTTGCGATAGGCTGTAATGTAATTCATGCAGAATTCATCTTTGCCAAGAAGCATGTCGCTAGCATATTGGGCTCTTACAGATTCTGTTTTTAGAGCGAACACTGCATCAAGGCTGGTCTGGACAGGATCGATCAGGCCGGCGTCTATGCCCGCATCTATTGCAAGGCGGATAAACACTTGGTTT
This sequence comes from SAR202 cluster bacterium, assembly GCA_030754315.1. GTDB lineage: Bacteria > Chloroflexota > Dehalococcoidia > Lucifugimonadales > JASMAO01 > JASMAO01. Next base: position 13,548 of record JASMAO010000034.1, on the reverse strand, counting down.
ATGAGTTTCCGTTTGGGCATTCCGAAGGAGACGTTGCTCAGCCCCATGCCAATGTGGATTTCATCGCCGTATTTCTCCCTGAGGCAGCGGACGGTTTCGAAGTAGTGGTTGCCGTTTTGGCCGTCGACCGAAATAGGGAAGATGATTGCATCAATAAATATATCCTTGACCGAAATACCTCTCTCAACCACTTGATCGACCAAAGCGATGGCGTTCTCGACACGCTCGTTGGAGTCTTGGGGCATGCCGGATACGCTAGTGGCCATTATGATCACTCTGGCGTCTGTTTTAACTGCCATATCAAGGGTCTCAGGACGTTCAGGGGAGATCGAGTTGATTATAGGACGCCCGGCCCTCCCGTCGTACGCGGCCAAACCCTCGGAGATGATTGCAGAATTAGACGAATCTATACTGGGCGGGATCGGTGACAAGGCTTGGACCGTGTCAACAGCCCAGCGCATTGCCCGTTTCTGAATATCCAGATCATAGTGGATTTCGTCAACGTTGATGTCTAGATATTGGGCTCCGGCATCGACCTGTTTAACAATCTCTTGATGCAGATAGGCACGTCCCTCCTCCTGCTCTTCATGATCATCGCTTATTCCTTTCATCATCGCTATCATGAAGTGTTTGATCTGTCCCTGCTGGTATGGTTGGGTCCCCTTGAACCAATCGGGTATAGTGAGGTGACGTTGCGCCCCGGAGGTGTCCGTGAAGGGAATTGCTTCAGATCCATCTTCCAGCTTTACCGCCTTGCGGCCGTTGCGTAAAACGATGCGGGTGGCGTGAATGTTCTCCCCGACTATCGTGAATTGATTTGGCGAAGTAATAGCCTGCGTCATTTTACTATTTTGCCGTACCGTTGTTGTCAATTTGGTCCGAATGCCAGTCTTTGACGGCGCGAGGAATCTCGATGAGGTTCTCAAGCTTGGTGGCTAGAGGAATGGCGCACTCGGGCGCAATCATGTTTACGCCTGCATCAAGAGCCCTGTAGACTTCCTCCCGAACAGCTCTGGGATCTTTGCTGTAGAGGGTTACAGGGTTGTTAATGTTGCCTACAAGGCCTATACGGCCATCCACGATATCCACTGATTCCTGCGGGTCATTTTGAGAATCGAAATGGAACATCGACATTTTGTTTTGGGCAATGTAGTGCATGCGGTCAGTAGTTTTACCACATATGTGGAGGATTAAAGGAACGTCAAGGCGATCAACCATCTCTTGATGTATCTCCAGTAGGAATCGATTGTAGTATTCACCGCTGACTAGGTCGCCAGTTGCGTGGTCTGGGAAAGTAAGGGCGTCCGCGCCTGCGTCAATCTGGGCCTGCCCGAAAAGCACCGAAATCTCTTTAAGTTTATGCAGCGTCTTCATGGTTAGCCCTGGGTCATCAATGGTCATAAGGAGGAATGGTTCGACACCGAACACATGATACGCTAGCGTCCATGGACCCATCGTTTTGCCAATGACAGCAACTTCACGTCCGAATTCCTGCTTAAGGATACCGATCGACCTCGTGATCGCTATGGAGTCTTGGTGTTCAAGAAAGCCTGGCGGGATTTGGACATCTGTGTGATTTTTCCAGATAGGGTTGCCCATTCTAACAGTAGGCCAGTTGTCTTTTTGCTCCCATTGCATTTCGCACCCGAGGGCTGACGACTCTTGGATTATACTGAAATAGGGCATGATCGAGTCAAAACCAAGCTCAGTATATCCGGTGGCTGCCAGGCGGGCGTTCATCTCGGGGTCTCTATTTGCATCAGGAAATGGAGAGCCGACTAAATCCATCAACTCAACTGTAGCCACACTGGTGGGGTTGGAGACAGGGGTGCGGTCTACAGCTTCACCGGAGAGTGCGGCTAAAACTCGTTGCCGGGGAGTCATTGTCTCAATTAGGGCCATGTTATTGTTCCTTGGCAAATGGTTGTTGAGAGCTCACTTAGAATTGGTTGGATATTAACAGGCGCGCCTGGAATGTGAATGACGGTCCAATGAGGAACATTGTTTTTGGAGTGTATGTCCGATCAATTGTAGAGAGCCTCCTATGTCTGAGAAAAGCCGAGAGTACCTGTGGTCATTTGTCCCCTGAGTGCATTTGCTTCCAACATGTCCTGTACGCCACTGACATTGCGGGCGTAGGAGATGATCAAACGCATTAACTCATCGTGACGCTGGCCACAGGTAAAGGCCACTTGGTTTTTGTCTAGTTTCTCCATTTCGCCATATCTTACGAATCCGCTTGTAACTGCTATGATGCGCATTGGTTTAGTTTTGGCTTCGCCGGAAGCTCCAATAGCGTATATCCATCGACCGTTGATATTGGCGGGGTCTGCTCTGAGAATCAGGTCGGATTTGAGGTCTTTTATCTCAATGTCGCCCTCGCTCGGCTTCAGATCTGGACTCTTTTCGACAGCCAGCATGATTAGGAATCTCAGTGGTCGCCGATGAAGCTCCCCGCAAGAGAAGGAGATCTGGTTATAGGCGCCGTCTACGGGGAGCAATCCACCTAAAGCCACTAGCTGGTCGCGAATTCTTTCTACGCGATTCTTGACCCCTGGGTTTTGGGCGAATGTCCAAATGGTCCCGACACCGTCCTTGAAATAGAGCCCTACACTGATGTCATCGAAGTTCGGATCCAGAGGGACGAGCTCTATGCACTGTCCGTATTGTTTGATGGCTCTCAGGATACGACCGCGTTCTGATAGTCTCGTTTCTGCCATGCTTTGCCTCCAATTCTAAGAGGGGGTCATTGGGTGCGTCCGAATTTATCGTTGATAGCTTTGATGTGCTCTGGAGTTGTACCACAACAGCCGCCTATCACGTTGATTCCGAGATCGGCGAGTTCGAGGAACCTGTCCGCCATGAATTCTGGCGTCTCAGGGTATACGATTTGGCCTTTTCTTATAATGGGGATGCCTGCATTTGAGTGGATTAAAACAGGGGCATCGGTGGCCTGCCTCATCTGTCTGGCGACCTCGATCATTACTTCTATGCCATTACCGCAGTTACTTCCGACGACATGAGAGCCGGCGTCAAGGAGTTCCTTTGCAGCACGCTCCGGTGTTACGCCCATCATTGTAAACAGACCGCGTGGCCCTTTGTCGAAGGTCATTGTCGTCATTACAGTCAGATTCGAGTGATTGCGAGCTGCTGAGACAGCTAGTTTGGCCTCTTCCAGAGCGGTCATAGTTTCGATGTTTACACCGTCGACTCCTCCGGATACTAGGCCAGCGATCTGTTCGGCGAAACTCTCAAGCATTGCCTCAGCAGATACGGTCCCCAATGGGGCTACGAATTCCCCAGTTGGCCCAACTGAGCCTAGCACGAACCTACCCTTTGGTCGATTAATCACAGCATGCTCTGCTGCCAGGCGGTTGAGTTCTTCGACCCTATCGCCGTAACCATATTTTTGGAGCATGAAGTTGTTGCCACCGAAGGAGTTGGTAAGCACAATATCGGAGCCTGCTTCAAAATACTCTTTGGCCATACCCTTTACGATGTCAGGGTGACTAAGATTAAACTCCTCTGGACATCCTCCTGGTTCCAGGCCGTTGTACTGTAAATAGGTCCCGGTGGCGCCATCTGAGAGCATGACATCGTTTAATTCGAGGCGCTTCGTTAGGCTCATTGCAGGCGGAGGTTCCGTCATAATTGAATCCAACTATCTATTGAGCCAGGGCTCGGTTCTCGGTCTCCGGCTCGGTCAATGTCTCGGATTCGGGTCACGAAGTCCTCAGGGAAGCCCTCATTATATCTTTGTGCTGTGGTGGACGCGGCCTGTAGTGCGTCGCCTTCTACGTCAAGATATGGGCCCCATTCCCAGGCCTCTAGGTAATCGTCTTTGCCTGCGCTGCCGTCGAACATGGCCAACGCATCTACACCCTCTTGGAATCGTGGATGGAGTGGCTTGGATATTTCGCTGGTCTCGTCAGTAGCTTGAATCTGTACGGGAGCCTCTTTCCAATACATGACGCGCACTTTAGTCATTAAGGCGACCTCCAATCTGTGGCACATGAATAAGCGGTTCGATCTAAAACCTGGAAGACGGCTACGCTCAAAACTTCCCCACGGCACTTATTATCTCCGAGGGGAAACTATTGGGCAACTGAGCTTGGATTCTTGACGTACAGACAGGCACCCACATACGATTGCCGCTGGTTGTGAAGGAGCAATAGTAATAAGGGGGAAAGCGATGAACAACACAGAACTGGCATTTGAATCAGCCACGGTACTTAGAAGCAAGATTGCGTCAAAGGAAGTTTCTCCAGTTGATCTAGTCAATCTGTTCTGTGATCGAATTGAAGAGCTTGATTCCCAAATGAACGCATACCTGACAGTGGATCGTGATGGGGCCCTTGGAGCTGCTCGAATCGCCGAGCGGGCGGTGATGGATGGGGACGACCTTGGGCCGCTGCACGGTGTGCCTATTTCTGTGAAAGATCTAGAGATGACCGGGGGTCTCCGTACAACTGGAGGATCATTGCTGTTCCAAGACCGTGTACCCCAAGCAGACTCCATCGTTGTTGAGAGGGTGCGTCAGTCTGGTGCGGTGATCCTAGGTAAGACAAACACCCCTGAGTTCGGACTTCTTGGACATACCATGAATAGACTCGGCGATCATTGTAGGAATCCGTGGAACACTGAAAAGACTACTGGAGGCTCCAGTGGCGGGGCAGGTGCTGCACTGGCAGCAGGGTTGTGCACTTTGGCCACCGGCAGCGATGGCGGCGGGTCGATACGTATTCCTGCCAGCTTCTGTGGAGTCTACGGAATCAAGCCGAGTCAGGGGCGTGTGCCACGTTATGCGGGTGCACCTGGGCCTGTAGCGGCTAACCAGACCAGCCAATCTGGACCAATGACACGGACCGTCCGGGATTCAGCACTGCTTTTACAGGTGCTGGCAGGACATGACTCCAGGGACCCTGTTTCGTTGCGGGCCAAGCCAGATAATTACCTGGCTGCAGCTGAGCGCGACGTGACGGGTTTGAGATTAGGATGGAGTCCTGATTTTGGATATGCCATCGTAGATCCAGAGGTGTTCGATGTAACAGAGCATGCGGCGCTTGCATTTCAGGAGATTGGTTGCAGTGTCGAACAGGTCGACCTGGATCTGGATAATCCGTACGATTCCTTCATGACTATCTTCGGCGCTAACATTTCTGCAGTGAACGGCAAGATGCTCTTGCAGCAAGACAGGTTGGCAGACTACACCATTAAGTGGTTGACGGAAGGAAAGAAGATTACAGGTACTGAATACAGTGCGGCGTTGGGTCAAGTGGACATTGCCCGGGCCAAGTTCAATGATCTGTTTGAGAAGTACGACCTGCTGCTTTCCCCAGCCGTACCAATCACCGCTTTTCCCGTAGGAGATCCACCATCCAAGATAGCGGGCCAGGAGATAAATCCTTTCTGGGGCTACATCCAATTCACAGCCATAATCAATGGTATCGGGTGCCCGGCTGCAAGTATTCCCTGTGGTTTGTCCGAAGATGGCTTGCCAATTGGTCTCCACATTGTAGGTAGGCCTGGTGATGAGGCGACTGTGATTGCCGCTTCCAGTGCTTTTGAAAAAGCGCACCCCTGGACAAATATACGGGCGCTTGTCTCGTAAAGCAGTGGGTTCAGAAAACCTTTTTCCGGGGTCAGCCTGAATTGCAATTGTGATATGAAGCAAATCTTGGATCCCGTGATTGCAAGGAGAAACACTCTTTTTGGCCAGCGGTGAGCGTCGTGTAGGAGCAGGAGGCTATTATTATGTGTCTATGCTTGTGGACTGATGCGTGATCGGGCGCCAATACCGTAACGGGTGTCAGTTCTAAAGGCTGAATGAGGAGAAAAAGTCTGTGGCAAAAGAAGAGATTCTCTTGATGGCGCATTTGATGCGGCGGGCGGGATTCGGCGCTTCTCGTGCGGAGACGGAGGAACGTGTAGGCAAAGGCTATGAGGAAACCGTCGAAGAGTTGTTGTATCCAGCAGTCCAGAAGTCCGTGAACCTGTTTGAGTTCCTGCGCTACCACCCAATGCAATGGAAACCTGGCACGTTGGCAGGTGTTGGTCATTCTAGTTGGGTCTATCGGATGATCAATACTCAAGCCCCTCTTGAGGAAAAAATAGCCCTCTTCTGGCACCAGGTATTCGCAACCGGTGTCAACAAGGTGGATCATTGGCACGAAATTGCCAACATGGTTGACACACTACGCGCAAAAGGCCTCGGAAACTTCCGAGACCTCCTCGAAAATGTAGCGCGTACCCCGGCCATGATTTTCTGGCTGGATAACCATGAAAACCATTCCTACGCAGTAAATGAGAATTGGGGCCGTGAGTTGCTGGAACTGTTCTCCATGGGTGTTGGAAATTACACAGAGGAGGATGTGCGCGATGTGTCACGCGCCTTTACTGGATGGACAATCTTGCCAACACTGCCTCGTTTTACCTTGGGAAGGTTCGACTGGGACTTCGACTACAAACCTGAAGACCACGACGATGAACCCAAGACGGTTCTGGGCCATAAAGGCAAACTGAATGGCGACGATGTAATAGACATTATTCTTAAGCAGCCGGCGTGTGCCCGCTTTATAGCCCGGCACATATACAATTTCTTTGTAGCTGACGAACCCCCTGTTCCTACGTGGTTTATTGACCCACCCCAAGATTCGGAGGCTGTACAAACTATCGCTGAAATTTTGATCAAATCCGATTATGACATACGGCATACGTTGAGAATTGTGTTCAATTCCGACTTTTTCAAAACTGCTCGGTTTACCCGTGTCAAGAACCCGACTGAAGTAGTTGTGGGTACTCTGAGGATGGCCGGTGTGGATGAATTCCCGGGCCCTCAAATTCTCGATTATGCTGAACACATGACTAACATGGGACAGGAACTTCTCAACCCACCAACAGTAGAAGGATGGCACACTGGAAGGGAATGGATTAACACCGGATCTTTCGTAAAGAGGACTAATTTCTTTACTGACATCCTTAGCGATACCACTTTGATTGGCGTGCAGGATATTCATCGCCGGATTGATGATTGTGGAGATCTATCACCTGAGGAGTTTGTAGATGTTTGTCTGGACATGATTGGGTCGATTGAAGTTCGGACTGAGACCCGCCGGGATTTGATGGAACATGCCGAACAGGACGGCACTTTTCGCGGCTCCAAAAAAGGCCAGAACTTAACCAGGATTACTGAGATGATCCAACTAATTGTGGCAACACAGGATTACCAATTCGCTTGAAAGTTACTCTAGGGGCAAAATGCTTACTCAGGTAGTATCGGGCCGAGTCTATGACTACAGCCATGGTATAGGCGGGCGCGCCATGATGAAGCCGTATGGCATGGCCATCGGTAGCGGCGACATTATTTATGTTAGCGACCGGCGCTACTCGAGCTTGGCACAGATACGTGCTGGTGGCCCGATACTCACACATATTAAAAAGATAGACCTGGGGAATGAAGCGGGAGAAGAGGAACTTCTCATAGAATTTGCCAACACGGGTACAGGCGAAGGTGAGTTGATATGGCCGTCTGGTATGGCCTGTGATGCTGACGACAAGCTTTACATTGCCGAAGAGTGGCTTAACCATATCGTCGTGTTTGGCAGAGGAGGCGATTTTTTGGGAACCTGGGGCGAGACTGGAGATAGTGAAGGCCAGCTTAATCGGCCATCGGGCATAAACTTCGATGATGCGGGGGATCTGTACATCGTCGACAGTATGAATCACCGTGTGCAGAAATTCACCGCCGATGGGGTTTTTCTTGGTGCTTGGGGCAATAAAGGGATAGGGGCCGGCCAATTCAATGCACCTTGGGGCATTACCATCGATGTTGGAGGCAATGTGTACGTGGCTGATTGTGGCAACCACCGTGTGCAGAAATTCACGAGGAATGGTGATTTTGTCTTGGAGTTTGGTCGACTGGGATCTCAACCAGGGGAGTTTAACCATCCTTCCGATGTGGCGGTGGACCCTGATGGAGATATATACGTATGTGACTGGGGAAATAGTCGCATCCAAGCTTTTGACACGGAAGGCACGATACTCACAACGTTTATTGGAGATGCTGTGCAATTAGCAAAGTGGCAGCAACAATTCGTTGATGCCAATGAGGCGGAACAAAGGGCAAGGCGGCGTGTCCCATCCCTGGAACAAGAGTGGAGGTTTGCGCTGCCAATGAGCGTAGAATTTCACTCAAGAAAGGGTTGGATGATGGTTGCCGATACTCAGAGAGGCCGTCTTCAGGTGTACGCTAAGCTCAAGGATTACATTGAACCACAGTTTAACCTTTAGGCATGGCTGAGTAGCGTGTTTGTGCGGATTGTGATCAATGCCAGAGACTCCTTAAGATATGGCTTGAAAGGGAAGTCCGGATTCTCCATTTATCGAGCTGCAACTGACAACTTAACAATTACTGAAATGATTGGCGTAAGCTTCCGTAAAATTACCCTGCCGGTAAAGAAATGCAACGGCTTGAGGAGAATCAGTCAATGATGACAGTAGAAGCTCGCAAATTACTAGCTTCCGTTTCCGATACCGCTATGATTGACGTGGCGAAGGATTTGATCAGGATACCGAGCTTTAAGACAGAAGAGACGGAGGCTGCATATTTCCTAGCTGAATTTTTCCGTGAGCGCGGCTATATCACCAAGATGCAGGAGGTTGAGCCAGGTCGTTTTCAAACGATTGCTATTCTTCGGGGCACAGGAGGAGGGAAGTCCCTCATGTTAAATGGACACACCGACATTGATCCTCTTGCAATGGGCTGGTCTAGGGATCCGTGGAAGCCGTCCATTGAGGGAAATCGGCTCTATGGGGCGGGGTCTCGTAATATGAAGGGAGGACTCGCCACAATCATTGCCGCAGCTGAAGCAATTCGTACAAGCGGGATCAAGCTTAAGGGAGACCTTGTATTGGCATTCGTCGTAGGGGAACTTCAGGGAGGCGTAGGAACCTCTTACCTGTGTGAGTATGGCCCCCTTGCTGATATGGCGGTTGTCCCCGAACCGTTCGGGGCGCATAACATAATTACGGTGAGTGCAGGTGTTGTTGAACTAGCAGTAAACGTACTAGGGTCTTCTCGACACATTAGCCGACTCGAAGAGGGGTCGGTTGACGCTATCGAAAATATGTCCAAAGCGATCCCTGTTTTAAAGAATCTCCAGTTCAGGCACTCCCCGAGAGAAGATTTGCCCGGGATGCCGAGAGCAATTGTGGGTGCGATTGTTGGTGGCCGAGGGAGGGATCACAACCTACGCGGGCCAAATTTTGTGTCCGACTTCTGCACTGCGTTGGTGGATGTGCGTTTTCTTCCTGGCATGTCGGCTGAATCGGTTCGTGAGGACATCGAGACTGCTCTAGAAAACCTCAAAAAAACTGTGGAGGATTTCCACTATGAGATCGAGATGCCGTTGGACCCGAAGTACAAAGCGTTCACAATGGTCATGGAGCCATTTGATTTGCCAAGAGATGAGTACATTCTGAAATCGGTGCTAGTGCATTATCGGGCAGTGACGGGAAGAGAGCCGGATGGTATAGGCGCCGTACCGCCAGGCTCCTACAGTGGAGATGACACCAGCCACCTTTGGGCGGCGGGAGTGCCGTGCTTATTATATGGGCCGGGCGGGTCCCAAGAGTCAGAAACAGTGCAAGACGAATATACTCGCATTGACGACATGTCCTTGGTAGCAAGAGTGCTCGCGCTGACTGCTCTAGATGTGTGCACCCTGCCGGAACAAGAGATCTCTTCTCCATAGATCTATCCGCTACAAAAGAGAAGCATTTGCTTATTTGTTTGGAAAACGCCGGCGGTTGGGAAAATGATGGAGGTGTTGAATATTGGATCTCATCGCGACACTGCCTTATCTTCCCTACCCACATGTTTGCTATTATCTAAGGATCCGTTGTAATTACAGGTGGGGAGTATCCAGGAGGATGTGATGGAAGGGCCACGAGCATGCAGGATGGATGAGGTCGAAGAGGTTTTTGAGCTCATTAACGGCACATTCTTCGAGGGAGGTGACCGAGATGTTAGGAATGATTACCCATTGGTTTACGATCCTGTGATGTTGAAGTACAGGCGTGTTGTGAAGGAGGACGGAAAAGTTGTAGCACATGTGCCGGTTGCGCCCAGGAGGATAGTGGCTGAAGGAGATCAATTCACGATTGGGCTGATTAGTGCAACACTCACGCATCCAGATTATCGCCACCGCGGATTCGCCACATTGTGTCTCAGGGATTGCGTTCGCATAATGGAGGAACGTGAGTGGCCGATTTCTGTACTGTGGACGATGGAAAGAACATTCCCTTTTTATCAGAATTCAGGTTGGGAGGCTGTCGCGTCGCAAGGGTGGGTATATACTCTTTCCCAAAAAGATTTGGGACTATTTGGTGAAGAACGTTTTGAGGTTGTAGACCATGACCAGGAAGATTCTGAACATCTCAAACGTATTGTAGAAATGCATGACAGTGAACCGAATCGAGTCGAACGAAGTGTGGCTGACTATAAAGTCTTGCTTGCATTGCCTAAGACAAAAACGATGTTGGCAATGAGGGGAGAAGCCATTGTTGCGTACCTCGTTTTCGGTTGGAGTAGCAATAAGCCAGGGATTATAGAAGCCGGTGGATCTCGAGCCGGTGTTGATGCATTATTGGGTAATGTTCTTGAACACGAGATACACGATGGACCAACTCAAGCACTGGTCCCATTAACCAAGTCAGTGTTGGGTGCCCTACTCGAGCAAAAATTACCGAGCATTAGGCGCCCTATTGAAGAGGCTTTTGGAGTTGGACAACAAATGCATCGCATAAATAGTTTGGAGGAATTTCTAACTCAAATACAGGACCACTTGCAAAGAAAAGCAAGCGAGGTTGAGGGCGTGGTCAGCCTCATGTGCAGTGAGACTGGCGAGTTAGTCACATTACGGTTTGAAGGAGGGCGGTTCAGTTTTGCCGATGATGTAGCGTTGGACAAGATTGTGCTGACTCGGCGAGAATTGTCCCGACTCATTTTTGGGGCGCATCCAAGCGGACTTGAAGTCAAGATCCCCGGGCCTCCTGGCAAACTCTTGCATGGAATATTCCCATACTATTTCCCTATCTGGGAAATCGACCATTGCTGAAATGAGAATCTGGTTGGGAGAGAGATGGCCATATGAGGCCATTTTCAGGGTAACCATCGGTTCCACACAATTCTAACGGCAGGCTTTTGCTGAGCCGATGCAGAATGCCGGGAAGACTTTAAAGTAGCTTAGGCTATGATTGTCAGCGAGAGGAAGTTTTCCTCTAGGAAAAGTTAGGAGCTGTTGGATTGGTTGACGAAACTTTTGAGCAGACGGGACTTGCGACGTGAGGCGTTGCCGCGATGGACAGCTCCTTTTTGGGCGGCCTTGTCGAGAGCAACTACCGCGTCTCTGGTAGCTTCTGCGGCTGCTTCGAGATCATTGGCTGCGATTAACCGTCTCGCTTTTGTGATTTGGGTTTTGGCTCGAGATCGCAAAGGAACGTTACGACTTCGGCGTCTTTCAGCGACCCTGGCTGATTTTGCGCTTGGCAATCGATGAATCCTCCTCTAGCCTTGAGTTTTTATTTCAAGAAATCCTGAATATCGTAACACACGAAGAGGTCACGAGCTTGCTCTGGATACACGCATTACAGCATCTACTCCTTCGAGCTTAGCACACAGACGACTTAGTTGGTCGATACCGTCTGTGTAAACAGTTAACGAAATGATACTTAGATCGTCGTGCTCTTCTGATAAGCACGAGGCTATGTTTACCTTTTCGTCCGAAACGAGCGACGTGATGTCACTCAGAAGGCCAACCCGGTCCCAGGCCTCGATACGTAGCCGTACCGAATAAAGCGTTTGGCTCCTTCCCCATTTGACGCCAATAAGCCTCTCTGTTTCTTGCTCAGCCTTAATGTTGGGGCATGTTTTCAGGTGAACAGTGACACCCCGATTACGCGTGATGTATCCAACGATGTAGTCTCCGTTAATGGGGTTGCAGCATCGTGCTAGAGTCGTTAGCAGGTCGCCAACTCCGAGCACCTCTATCCCAGAAGCGGGACCGGAGACCAATGAAGGTGCTTCATATTCCTTCTCCTCAGGCTTGACTTTCTCCGATGAAAGTCTGCTGACAATCATAGATGTGGTCACTGAGCCATTTCCAAGACTTTCAAAGAACGATCCTACAGTTGTGAAATCTAAGAGCCTTGCTACTTCGATATCTTTGAGCGATGTGTTGAGTCGCTTAACTTGCTTGAGGAAGATTTCTTTGCCGCGTTGTTGGTTAGCTTTCCTAGTCTGGCGGTTGAACCACTGCCGGATCTTTTCCTTTGCAGACGCTGTCTTAACGACGCCCAAATTGGAGTTTAGCCAATCCAAACTTGGGCCGCGTACCGTTTTGCTCGTGATTACTTCGACTGAATCACCATTCTGAAGCTGGTACTGTAGCGAAACCAGTTTTCCGTTGACCTTCGCGCCGATGCAACGATGTCCGACGTCGGTATGAATTCTATATGCGAAGTCTAATGGTGTAGCCTCCGTGGGGAGCTCCTTTAGATCGCCTTTCGGTGTGTAGACAAAAACCTGATTCTTGAAAACATCTGTCTTGAATGCATCGACAAATTCCTGGGCGCCACTAACATCTTTCTGCCATTCCAGTAACTGGCGCAGCCAAGTCATTTTTTCTTCAAAACGCGAGGGGGTCTCCAGTCCCTCCTTGTAAAGCCAATGTGCTGCAACCCCATACTCTGAAAGTTGGTGCATCTCTCTGGTGCGAATTTGTATTTCCACCGGGGAGGCGTCCTCACAGAGGATCGTGGTATGAAGAGATTGGTACAGGTTGTCCTTGGGGTTAGCGATGTAGTCATCGAATTGCCCTGGCAGAGGGTGCCATTTCGCGTGGACTGTGCCGAGGGCAGCGTAGCAATCTGTGACCTCATTCGCAATCACCCGAAGAGCGAACAGATCGTAGATCTCTCCTATTTCCTTATTCTCTGCCGCGTAGACTTTCATCTTCTTGTAAATGCTGTAGATGTGTTTGGGTCGCCCAGTGACCGATGCTTTAATACCTGCTTTCGAAAGTTCATTTTGAAGGATCGTACAAACGCGCTGAACGTAGTCCTCCCGTTCACCCCTCTTTCCTCTGAGGAGCTTAGATATTGACTGGTAAGCTTCTGGGTCGAGGTGTTGGAAAGCAAGATCTTCGAGGGGCCACTTCATTTCCCAAATGCCTAATCTGTGAGCTAGAGGTGCGTAGATGTCTAAGGTTTCACGTGCAATTGCGGTTCGCCGGGCTCTCGGCAGATATTTCAGTGTCCGCATGTTGTGTAATCGATCAGCAAGCTTGATGAGAACGACCCGTATATCTTCAGCCATGGACATGAGCATTTTTCGGAGACTAGCGGCTTGGGCTAGGTTGCTGGTTGCATCTGGGATAGGCGAATGTGTCCGCTTCTCAGACAACAGTTCAGTTCTGGTAAGTTTGGTTACCCCGTCAACCAACTGTGCTACTCCATCTCCAAACTCTTGGACTATCGTTTCCATGGGTA
>JASMAO010000033.1 GCA_030754315.1 SAR202 cluster bacterium | reverse complement strand
ATCATTTCTGATGGTGAGTATAGCCACCCGTATTTAGGGATTAGCGGTGTAACGGTAACCCCTGACCTTGCTAGAGATCTGGGCCTACCATCTGACACTCGTGGTATTTGGATTGCTAGTACACTGGAAAGGGGCCCAGCCGTTGAGGCAGGACTACGTGGCGGTAGCGTCAATAGTACGAGACTTGGAACTCGATCTGAAAGAGCAGGAGACGTGATCCTATCCATTGAGGATACGCCGTTGAGGTCAATGGAAGACCTCGTATCATACATTGCTGAAAACAATCGGCCTGGTGACACAGTGACGATTGAGATACTCCGCGATGGAGTTGAGCCTATCTTGATCGATTTGACGTTTGGCAAAAGGTAGTGCTCCAGACATCCTATAAAACTTAGCTGTTGAAGGTTTGGCTTGTGATCCAGATGTGCCAATCTAGCAGAGGTGTTTGCTGACTGAGAATTTCTGACATTTCCTGTGTCGATGTATGGGTGAGGTAATATCCAGTGGTGGGTTTAGGTGGACGATATGCCGAAGTTTGAGATAGTCTCAGAATTTAGGCCCACGGGAGATCAACCCGTTGCGATCGAACAGATAGTGCAGGGCGTTGAAAAACGACTGGCACAACAGATTCTGCTTGGTGTTACTGGCAGCGGTAAGACATTTACGATGGCCAACGTTATCGAGCGTGTTCAGCGTCCAACTCTGGTTATCGCTCACAACAAGACGTTGGCGGCACAACTTGCAACCGAGTTCAGGGAGTTTTTCCCCAATAACTCGGTCGAATATTTCGTCAGCTACTATGATTATTATCAACCCGAAGCCTACGTGCCCCGGACGGATACTTATATTGAGAAAGAGGCGGATATCAATGAAGAGTTGGATAAACTGCGCCATGCCGCAACGCGCGGACTACTGACCAGACGTGATGTGATTATCGTAGCCTCGGTGTCCTGTATTTTCGGCCTGGGGTCGCCCGAAGAGTATCAGAGTTTCGTTGCGTACGTACGAAAAGGCGAGCATCGCAGTCGTAACAGGCTCATACGTGAGCTTGTGGACATGCAATATGATCGGAATGACATGGATGTCGCCCGTGGTAGGTTTCGGGTGCGTGGTGATACGTTGGAAATATTGCCGGCCTATGAAGAGGTGGGTATTCGCATTGAATTCTGGGGTGATGAGATTGAACGCATCATTTTGATAGATTCTTTAACTGGAGAATTACTCGGTGAGCGTGACGATATCGAAATCTACCCAGCCAAACACTTCGTCACTTCTGAGGAAAAACTAAAACTCGCAATTGAAGACATTGAAAAGGAGCTATCGGATCGGATTGTTGAATTAACTGGAGAGGGTAGGTTAGTTGAAGCTCAACGTGTTGAATCGCGGACTCGATACGACTTGGAAATGCTTCGGGAAGCGGGTTATTGTGCTGGTGTTGAGAACTACTCGAGACACCTATCTAGACGCCAACCTGGAAGTACCCCTTACACACTTCTAGACTATTTCCCAGAGGATTTTCTGTTGTTTGTTGATGAGTCTCATATGACCTTGCCACAAATCAGGGCTATGTACGGTGGAGATCGTTCGCGAAAAGAAGTCCTAGTAGACTTCGGATTTAGGCTGCCTTCAGCTCTGGATAATCGTCCTTTGAATTTTGGTGAATTTGAAGAGAGGGTTAACCAGGTTGTTTATGTCTCTGCAACACCGGGGCCATATGAATACGAGCACAGTCAACAGACTGTAGAACAGGTTATTAGGCCGACTGGACTTACGGATCCAGCTATTGAAGTGAAGCCAACTGACGGCCAGATCGATGATCTGCTACTGCAGATCAAGCAGTGTGTTGATAAGGGCCAGCGTTGTCTTGTTACCACACTAACGAAACGGATGGCCGAGGAACTCGCAGAGTATCTGAGGGAGGTTGGAGTAAAAACACAACATCTTCATTCGGAGATTGACACCCTCGAACGCAGTGAGGTACTGCGTGATCTACGGTTGGGAGTCTACGATGTGGTAGTTGGTATCAATCTCCTAAGAGAGGGCCTTGATTTACCTGAAGTGAGTCTGATTGCTATATTTGACGCCGATAAGGAAGGATTCTTGCGTTCTTGGTCGGCTCTGATACAGACAATTGGCCGCGCTGCACGACATGTTGATGGCAGGGTAATCATGTACGCCGACGTGATAACGGATTCGATGCGCCGTGCTATAGACGAAACAGACCGCCGTCGTCAAATACAAGAAAATTACAATAAGGACAAAGGTATAACGCCACAGGGAATTAGCAAAATGGTCCACGATATTACAGAACGCGTGAAAGGTATAACGGAAAATAAAACGTCGTATGGGCACCGGGACGATGTACCGAAGGATGAACTTCTCCGGCTGATTAAGGAGTTTGAATCTCAGATGAAGACCGCCGCTAAAAACTTGGAGTTTGAGAAAGCGACTCTTTTGCGTGATCAGATTGTCGACCTCCGAAAGGTTCTGGCAGACTAGGAATTTTAAGGTAGTAGAAAGCACGATATGTAGTTGGTTGGAGTGGGATCGGGTCGTTTGACAGTTGCCGACTCCTCCGTGGACAATTGGAAGTCAATAACACCCTGGTGTATTGGGGGGAATAGGCAGGACTATTTGATGACTGAATCCCAGGTTTTGACGAAAGAAGAAGTGCTGGTGGCCCTCAAAGATGTTTATGATCCCGAGATACCAGTCAACGTGGTGGATTTGGGGCTGGTGTACGATTTGGAAGTGGATGGAGGAGACGTTGAGTTGAAGATGACCCTTACATTTGCTGGATGCGGGATGGGTCCGTATATTGCACAACAGGCAGAGTGGCGTATCGCTGAGATCGATGCGGTAGAAGATGTCAATGTAGAGATGGTGTATGAACCGCCTTGGTCGCCCGATATGATCTCTGAAGATGGCAAGGCTCAACTCGGTCTCGACTAACCTCAGTGTCTTTCCATAAAGCGACATTAATTGCAACAACAAAAAAATCAAGGTAACCCCGCGCAGGTACGTCAGCGTATAGAACAGATGAAGCGCGCATGGGAACAGAAGCGTGCGGTTGCCGAAAGCTTCGGGAGAATCAAGCACACCGTTGGTGTTTACAGCGGCAAGGGCGGTGTTGGTAAGACTACGGTATCGGTTAACTTGGCCGTGACGTTGGCGCAACAAGGTTATAAGGTCGGTATCTTAGACGTAGACATCGACTGCCCTAATGTCGTTCAGGCAATGAAGCTCCATGAATATCCCGTTGTTAACGACGATAAGAAGATGCTTCCACCTCAACGGTTTGGTGTGCATGTGATGTCAATGGGATTCTTCCAGAAGAATGAGGAGGAGGCGATAATCTGGCGTGGCCCGATGGTACATAATGCTATTAACCAGTTACTTCAGACCACGGAATGGGGGGAGTTGGACTACCTTGTCATAGATCTCCCGCCCGGAACATCAGATTCCCCGCTGACAGTTATGCAGACATTGACGTTAGATGGCTTTGTTGTTGTGACGACACCACAGGAGTTGGCAAAAATTGATGCGATGCGGTCAATCAATATGATAAAAACGATGCACGTAAAGGTGCTTGGTGTGGTCGAAAACTTCTCTGGTAGCGTCTTTGGTACCGGTGCGGGTGAGGAACTCGCTAAGGATATGGGGCTCGATTTTTTGGGCCGGATCGAACTAAGGGGCGATTATCAGGACACATCGAAGCCAACTGTGCTCACAAGTGAGGATGTATTAGCGGAGTACGAGAGCATTGTGGATCGTGTAAAGACCGCTTTGGAGAAAACCCCTGCTGCAGCAGGTACCGAAACAGACTAGGAAGCTCTGAGGGACATCTGGACCAGCTTAGTTTGCACGGGTTTCCGGTGTGTGTGTGTCGTCACTGCGTTTCTGTACTATCCATCCCCGACAGCTTGGTATATCTCGTCGAGCCAAACCACCATCTCTGCTGTGGCATCATTGCTGGCCACATCAGTTTCGGTGTCGTCAGACCAATGCCCATGTTCCGACTGGGCCTCAATTATGTTGTCCCCTATTCGTATCGCCATATCCCTGTAAATATTCTCGTCGGTAAGCGTATAAAGTACTGAAGCAGCCCAACCAACCTTGCCTGCGCGGAGCAGTTTAAACAGATAATCGTTTGCGCCCTCGGCAAAGCGCATATATACGCGAGCGAGGTCAAGCCACTCCTCCTCGTCAGTGGCTTGGTAAAGTCTAGCTAGAAATCCTCCGGCTATACCTGGATGGAAGAAAAACTGGTCTCTTTCAGCGTCGTTGCTCATTACGTACCGGATATCATCAGCAGTGTCTGATTCAGTAATCAGGCCGTCCGAAAGGCTATAAACGCTGTATAGCTGAGATGGGTAGTTGGGTTGGTCATCCATCAGGCGCTTCATCCAGCGGCCTACGCCTCTTGCAACGTCAATTCGACCAGTGTACAGGGCTGCCTGCCCGCATCCACTGACGACCCATAGATCTTCTTTGGTGTCTGCATCCCGTTCATCGTAGCTGGAATAGAAGCCCCCACTTTCGGGGTCCCAGAAACCCATTATGAATTCCATACCTTCTTCAGCAATATCGAACTGTCCCAGTCGTTGGGCACCTATAACAATCCAGGTATTGTAGTAGACATACCAGTAGTCGAATTCTGCATTGGGCGGTCTGGGAACGAAATCTCCATCAGGCAATTTGCCTTTTCGTCGTACCCAGTTGAGTAGTTGGTTAGCAGCGTTATTTTCACCACAAACCTGAAATGCGGCAGGTACCTTGTAATACTCCGTTGCGCCCAGTTCGGGGGATCCGAAACTGCCGTCCTCATGAAGTTGTGAAAGTAGGTGTTGGCAACCTCTATCTCGAGCGTCTTTGAATCGGCTCATTCTTTCAGTCTCCTGTTATTCTTGTCGAATAATCTAATACCAAGATTGCGGGCTAAGAGGCTCTTTTCGGCAGAATTTGCTTGCTA
>JASMAO010000032.1 GCA_030754315.1 SAR202 cluster bacterium | reverse complement strand
GACCCCTCGCCACGTATCAATATACCGGTGATCGCCGGTCATCAATAGGCCGTTGCCGAAGCTGTAAGGGATACGAGGCATCATAAATGGCCGGTGATGGATCTCTTTCGTACCTGGATCGTACACCGAGAACCCCCAGCCGTATACACCACCATACCATTTTCCTTCGCACTCACCGCCTATCGAGCCGTCCAACCCAATGTTGCTAGGAATGATCCCTCCGTTGTTTTTGGTATGGTCTATCCATGCGTCGAGGTATCCAACTGCCCAGTCATGGTAACGCTGTTCACCAGTGAGAGCGTAGGCGTTGAATGCTAGCGTCGTGGTGCTCATGTTGAGAGGATGGTCGCCTACCACGTCGTTGTAAGGTTCAAAGTGTTGAAGCATCTCTTCGTAACTACGTTCACCGTGGCCTGGATCGAATCTGCCTTCGATTTCTATGGGGTCTCCTGCCCAGTCGAGACCGGTTGTTTTCCTGAGCAGTGGCCCCCGGCTGCCATTAAACATGCTACGGATGATTTTTCGGTCTTGATCGTAGTTTGGAGCGCTTGGGTCGTCACCCATATAGAGGCCAGCATAGCGTCTTGTACGGTTAGAGAAGGCTTTATCGTCCGGATCGGACAGTCCTTGGAGAAAAAAGGCTGAAAACCCCTCCCCATTGTGCATCCAATCGAACATGACGGGGAATTCCTTGTAGTACATACCGTCTCGTGCCAGAGGGACGGATTGCGTTTTGGCTTCGGTGTACTGGCGCAGATGGCCCTCCCATCCCTTTTTGTATAGGTCCAGAACGGTGTCAGACCCGCCTAGAGCGTGGAGCATAGTCCAGTTGAGCATGTTCTCTGCTGCATCGTCGGGGCCGTCGTCGCCACCCCATCTCGGTACGCATAGCAGATATCCCCGCTCGTCAAAGTAATGTTCGAAGAATCTCTCACAGGCCAGTGATTCGGTCCTCAGAAGCTCTCGTTGTAGCAGAGCCCAATGGGGTGGCGCTTCAGGACTGTCGATGGTTAGCAGAGCCTTGTATGGGCTATTTTGGGACATAACATTTGCTCCTGTCTGTTGTAACGGTGATCTGTGTATGGTTCCCTTGCGCGTTTCTTGAAAGCGGCAATTAGTATATTCTCTCCATCTCTCCCACCGGTACTTCAATCAGTACTGGTGAGTTGGTTGCCTCGGCTTCAATAATTGCGGAACCAAGCTCGTCTGGACCATCAGCCTTTATTGCTGTCACACCATATGATCTGGCTAGTGATAGAAAGTCCGGATTATGCAGTTTGGTGCCAATTACGTGGCCACGGAAATCCTCGGTTTGTGCTCTTAATACGTTGCCATATGCGTTGTCGTTGAAAACAATTACCACTACGTTAATTCCGTACTGGACTGCCGTTGAAAGTTCTTGGGAGTTGTAAAGAAATCCACCGTCTCCAGACAAGATCACGGTGGTTCGATCTGACATTGCCAGTTTGGCACCTAGTCCCACCGGAAACGCATGGCCTAGTGTGCCGTAGTGTGAGGCTGTCAAGTAGGTGCGATTGGAATACACGGGTAAGTAGTTACGGCTGTAGTACCCTATCTGATTCATTCCCTGTACGATGATGCCGTCATCAGGGATGGTTGACCGAATAGCGTTTATGAACGACCGCTGGGGTTCCAACTGACTATCATTTGAGAAGCGTTCCCGAAGCAGGGCAGCGATTACATCTAGCTCAACCTGGGGTCTAGGAGGGGTCTTTCGTGATAATGTTTCCGATAATGCATCAAGGGTGGCTTTTGCATCCCCGATTAGACCGAATGTATGATGTCGCGGCCGCATCAATTCGAGAGGATCCACGTCTATGCGGATCACTTGCTGCCCGTATGCTGTCGGAAAGGCTGTACGTGTTCCGACAGCGAGGATGACGTCACGTTTCGCTAGCCATTTTCTGAGTGGGAGGTACCTCGTTTCCGCGAAACCCATCGATAGAGGATGTCGGTCGGAAATCGCGCCTTTGCCGTTAGCGGAGGAAACGACTGGAGCTTGCAAGTATTCTGCCAATTTGGCCAGACTTTCAGACGCTGACGAGGTGTGGACACCGCCACCGGCCCAAATTACTGGTGCTTTAGACTCTACGAGTGTCTTTGCAGCACGCTCGACTTCGTCCAAAGTCGGAGACGGAGGTTCATGATTCTCTGCCGTTAAGAGTTCAATGTTTTCTTCAGCTGCCAGGACGGACTGTGAGATCTGGATTAGAACTGGGCGGGGCCGTCCTGTCTTCATATTTCTCACTGCCTCGTGAACCAGTTCAGGTATCTGGCCGGGAGTTTCTGCCCGGGCTATCCACTTTGTGATTGGCATAGCCCAGTCAATATTCGTGGCTTGAGCATCATGCCCGTAAAGTTCTGTTCCTGTAACGACTAACACAGGCGATGAGACGTCGTATGCGGTAGCGAGGCCCGAGGTGGCGTTGAAAAAACCGGGTCCTTCTACTACAACAACACCGGCTATCTTGTGGCTAGCACGGAAGTAGCCGTCGGCCATGTAAGTAGTGGACTGTTCGTTACGTACTGAAATATATTGGAGATTGTTTGTCTCCCATAGCGCGTCCGCTATTTCGTACTGTCCTGCTCCCGGAATCCCGAATACGGTCTGAATGCCTTCTTGGTCCATGGATCGCACTAGTGCTTGTCCGCCGGTCATTTTGGTCAATTGCCAATGCCTTTCTAATCCGATTGATCACCATCTTGCCAGCGCCAGGACGCTAACTGTGGGTTGAGGAGATCTGTGACGAGCCTGGCTGTCCCTTCAGGCAAGTATATTATTGGCGATATTATAGCCGAGGGGTCGGGATGTGAGGACTCGATTTGGTGAAGATTGAGTCACGAAAAATTGGTCACCTGGTGCTCTCCAATTCTGTCATGGACCAGCTGCACCACTGGTTTCAAATAAATCTGTATTGTATGGAGACAGATGTTGAATGAAACTGGTCAAAAGTCTTGTGATAACCAAAAACATGGCCCTTTCGGATTATCTTAGTTCTGGGATACATTGTTACCCGAATCCTATACGGGTATCTTGATTCGTGACGAAACCTCAGGCAATCTATCTCGCATGTCGATCATGAATTTCATGGCTGGAGGTACTAGGGAATGGGCAAGCGTTTAGGTGTAGGTGATTACCAATATGAGGCAGTAGAGGACTGGGCCAGCATCGAAATACCAGGTATCGCCTCCGATGTGGCAACTGATTCTGAGGACCATGTATATGTCGCCACTCGCACAAGTACGTCATTTGATAACCGCAGTGGTGCTATTCTCGTCTTCGACAGGAATGGCAAATTCATCAAGGAGTTTGGAGGCGATAAACTTGTTAGTCCTCACCACATCTGGATTAGTCCCGAAGATCAGATATACCTCACGGACAATTTGGACCACGTCATTCGCCAATACAACCCTGCGGGTGAGCTCTTGCAAATTATTGGAACCCCCGGTCAGCCCGGTCTTCCAGATAAGCCCTTCAACCAGCCAACATGCGCGGTGTTAGCCCCTGGATCCGGTGACTTATACGTTTCTGATGGGTATAGGCAGTCGCGATGCCACAGGATGAGTCCCGATGGGGAACTGAAAGTGTCCTGGGGCTCTGGCGATTGGCATGAGTATGACTTTACTATTTTTGGATACGATCCAGCCCCTGGGGTAAGTCCTGGTGAATTCAAATTGCCTCATGGAATAACCGTCGATAAGAACGACAGGGTTTATGTTATGGATCGAGAAAATAACCGAATTCAGGTCTTCGATGAGAACGGGGGATACCTGTTTGAATGGTCGTCACCCGGCCCCAACCAAGGTTTTATCGATGAGAATGACGTAATGCACTCTGCTTCGGGTCGCACTCCCATTGATCGGACTTCGGGAGGGCACATCCGCCTGAACAAGCTTGACGGAGAGTTGATAGGCGTTTGGGGTGAGCGAGGCCCCGCATCTTGGCAGTTTACTGGAGGCCCTCACGGCCTGTGGATAGATGCACATGGTGATGTGTATGTTGGCCAAGTAGGGGAGCAAAATGGGCTGAACAAATACGCTCGTACATAGGACGCGTTGGCTTCTCCTTGTTGCGGTAACTTGCAAATATCATATTCATCTGCTCTGAGGGTTCCATATATGTATCAATGGGCAGTACAGTCTGAGGCGCTAATTCGAGTTGTTCGGCCTTAAGATCGGATATTCTCGGCTGATGTGAACGCAGTTGGGTTTTCATGTCAATTTGGATAAATGTTGATAGACGGATTTGTGCCGTGCCTACATTGTCAGGCAGTTTCCGAATTCTGCACAAAGTGTTTACATGGACGACTTTTTGTTAGAATCAGGCAAATTTTTGCAGGAGGAGAGTCTTGAGTCCATTCAACATACTAGTCGTCTACCCTCACCCAGCAGACAGCGCTACTGAAGCATCTGGCACTGTGGCACTCCATGCAGGCAGAGGAGACAATGTTACCAGTGTAGTACTCACACACGGGGAACGGCATCACATGCAGTGGCTGGCAGACCAAAAGGCGTTACCTGAGCACAAACGAGACCCCGACCTGAAGACAATGACTCTTGAGACCTATAGGGACTTTAAGGCAAGAGAGGCGGAACGGATTGCTGACGTGTTAGGAGTGAATGAACTGATCCTTCTGGGATGGACAGATCACGAGATATACTTCGACTTGGACAAGGCCCATGAGCTCGCAGATGTGATCCGTAAAGTTGCGCCTGATATTGTAATCACACACTTCCCTGTCGATAACGGTCCCTCAATCAATGACCATCCAACATCCGGACGTATAGTTATGAAGGCCCTAGAGATTGTCGGCAATCGGGTCGGAGAGTTTGATGGTGTTGATTCATATCACGGGGTCAAACAGGTCTTTTTCTCATTTGCTGGTGGGGAGGAGGCTAACTCAAATAATTTCCTGATGCCAGGCATTGTGCCAGATGTCTGGGTAGATACCACATCTGTGATACATAAGAAGGTTCAGGCGATGGATCAACTCACCAGCCAGGGTTATGAAGGTGAAACAGCTAGATGGATCGCAGAGGCTCGGGATGGTCGTTGGGGAATGATTGCTGGCTGTGCTTATGCTGAACCGTTCTTGAGGCCGCATGCGACCACGTACGATAGTCTCCCTATGCCATCTCGAGTTGTGGGTAAAGAATATGAGCCTACAGTTCTCCATTCTGGTCGCGGTTCTGCCCGTAACACGGCTTCAGCCACTCCACCCGAAGCATACAAGTTAAGGCCATAATTGTTGGTGGGATTTTCGTGGATTTCAATTTCAGTTGCGCCCTGGTTACAAGCGTACTGAAATGTGGAAAGATTAGTAGGGTTCTAGATCAGTGCTTTACAAACTGGAGATGATTCGTTGTATCCCTATGGAATCTTTCGGAATCGCGGATAAGCTAGCAGAAATATCATTGTGAAAGCGGTTAGGAGGGCGCCACTGAGAAAAAGTGCTGATGCTGTTCCTGTCCTCTCGGCGAGGATGCCGAAAGGCACCGCGCTGAGTGGGAAAACTCCGAAACTCATCATTGCAATTGACATAATCCTACCACGCATCTCTGGCACCGCGTTGACTTGAAGGAGGGTGAAATTGAGGGCCATGAACATGGAGCTGGTTAGACCGACAACTAAAAGCAGGGGTACTGCGACTGCATAAGAGGTGGCCTGGGAAAACGCTGCCAATGTTATGCCCCATACTACACAGGATCCAAGCAGTAGTATGCCTCGTTTTTTGAAATTTGTGAGACCTGCTAGGCTCAGACTGCCGCTCAGCGCGCCAATACCCATTATCATCATTAGCATGCCGAGACCGTCGGACTGAACGTTCAGAGCCTCACGCGCCCAAGCGGGCAGTAAGGCGTAGTATGACATACCGAATAGGACCGGTATGAATGCCATGATGATCAGTGAGAGCAGAGTTGGATTGCTCGCAGCGTATGCGAATCCTTCCTTGATGTTGGTGAAGATGCCGCGCCCGGAGCTTCCTACCGCAACCTTTCCGGCGTCGACCATGACAACAGATATTACCGACAGGGCGTAAATGCCCGCTATCAGGTAAAAAACGCCCCCGGTGCCAATGAATATGATCAGCACTCCGGCGATTGCAGGACCCACTATTCTGGTGAGATTCATACCGGAATTCGATAACGCTATGGCATTCATCAACTTTTCCTCGGGTACGATGTCCGAGATGATGGCTTGCCTGCTGGGCATGTTGAACGCCATCATCGAACCTGCTAGGAAGCCAGATGCCATCAGATGCCAGAAGGTGATCAAACCGGTGGCATCAAGAGTTGCTATGACCAACGTGACCGCAGCGTTTCCGGTCTGGCCTATCACCATCATCCTACGCCGAGGGATGCTGTCTGCGAGTGCACCTCCCACCATGGAGACGAATATCATCGGAATTGAAAAGGAGAGCGTTATCCAGGCAAGGGCCATTGGCGAGTCGTTAGTCAAGCGTAGGATGACCCAACTTCTGACAATCATCTGGGCGTTCATCGCGAGGAACGAAGTGAACGAACTAATCCATAGCCACCTGTAATCCCGGTATCGGAAGGAATCCAACATGTCCGCGTGACGATTGATTCCGGTTTTAATGGATTCCAGACGCGACTTTGGATGATCTGTTGATTCAGCTTGGGTGCTTGTTTTCAAATTCATATCTCTAGGCGAGGGATGTTTCCGTTCCGGCCATTCTTGTCCTCTCAAAACCTTACGTTAAATATCTTGGAGTTGGGGGGCAGTGTATCTCTCCTGTGTAGGTATCAGAGATCTCTGTGAAGTCGTAATTAGGATTCTACTAAGAGACCGATCCAACGGAAACAAAATGAGTTTAACATGTACTTGAATGAGAGGAGATGCCAGATTGATTTTCAGGGCTTTTTTCTTGAATCTCAGGCCTCGTCAGTTATTGGTCTATTGGTTATTAGCGGGTTAAGCGTTTTAGTTCATGGCGATTTTGGGGCTAGAATAATGGCAGTATTTGCCAACCACTGCGGTGCGTGGGATATCGGGTAAACTACTTCATTATGGGAAGTCGATGACCTGTGAACAAAAAGGAGGCTTTAATTGGCTAACACGCGCCGTGATAAGCTTACCGGAGTAGTGGTTTCGTCCCCCACGTTTAATGATGGGTTTATGTAACGTCCTAATTCAATTCTTTTGGATCAAAAAGGAGCTATAGAATATGAATGTTATCTGGATAGTGGCAGATACATTCCGCCAGGATCATCTAGGCGCTTACGGCAACATCGAGGTCAGAACACCTTCCCTAGACGCTTTGGCTGCTAAGTCGGTTCGTTTTGATCGTCACTATGCCTCTGGGTTTCCCACAATGCCGACCCGAGCCGACCATGCCACCGGGAAATGGACCATTTCTTTCATGGGATGGGACCCGCTTCCATTAGGTGAGCGTACTCTAGCCCAGACCCTATCTGAAAACGGATATCACACCGCCGCTGTGGTGGACACTCCTTTCTACGTACGGAGCGAGATGAACTACGACCGCGGCTTCCAGACTTTCTTTTTTCAGCCGGGCCAGGAAGGTTCTCCAACCCGTGTGTTACAAAAGGGCAACCATGAGTCGAGGGATGTCGTAGCGGG
>JASMAO010000031.1 GCA_030754315.1 SAR202 cluster bacterium | reverse complement strand
GCGAGTTCCTACTCCAAGCCTACCTCGAGGCCATTATTGGGCCGGAACTCGCGGCGACCGCAACGGAGGGGTGGGGAGGCGACACAGTCCTACTCTTGAACGGTCCAGAAAACGAGTCTGCAATGATCCTACGAGCGGTCTGGGACACTGAGTCCGACGCTGCCGAGTTCGTCAACGCCTTCGCACAATTCACCCACGCCAGAGCCGGGGGAACTTGGGAAATCTTGAAAAAAGAAAATCCCAGCCTTCTACTCAGGCTACCAGAGCAGGTCGTATTACTTACAATCGCACTGAATACTACAGTCGCGATTTTCGCTCCAGATGAGGATGTTCTTAACAGCATCAATGCAGTTGTCCAATAAAGGCAGCTTTCAAAAACTGCCACAACATTGACCTGAAGCACCTATCCAGTTGGTTGAAGCGCCTGTCATCCTTGAAAAACTATGACGGTAATGACTGAGCAGGAATGGACAAATCTTCAACAAGGGTTTGAAATTCACCTGTCCATGGAAAAAAGCCTTGCCTCCCTTACCATTCGCAACTACTTGACCGACGTTCGTCCACTCTTCGATTACATCCAATCCAAGGAACTTACTGGCCTCAAGGACCTCGACCGCATCACCCTCAGAGGGTACCTCGCTTGGCTGGTTGAACTCGGTTATGTCAAATCTAGCGTGGTGCGGAAGTTGAGCGGGATTCGTACGTTCCTACGATGGGCCCTAAGGGAAGGGTTGATTGAAAAGGATCCGATACCAAAACGCGGCGTTATGAAGAGAGAGCGTCGGCTACCGCGTTTTCTTTCTCAGGAGGATGCCGCCAAGTTAGTCGGATCTCCCGAGAAGAGTGAGGCACTAGGACTTCGCGACCGCGCCTTACTGGAACTCATCTACGCCGCAGGCCTTCGTGTTAGCGAAGCACGTGACCTCGACATCCAAGACGTCAACATCAGAACTCGGGAGGTAAGAGTAATCGGAAAGGGCTCGAAGCAGCGTGTGGTGCTTATGGGCTCTGCTGCAAGGGACGCTCTAACACTGTATCTCAATGAAGAAAGGCCTGAACTAGCCGGTAACAAGAGCGGTAACGCTCTTTTCCTAAACCGCTTAGGTGGTCGTTTAAGCCAACGCAGCATACAGAAAAAAGTGCGCCGATACGCAGAAAAAATAGGGCTTGGCAGTGAAGTGCACACCCACACGTTACGCCATTCGTTTGCCACACACCTTCTCGAAGGAGGTGCGGACTTGCGTGTCGTGCAAGACCTGCTGGGACATTCCAGTCCATCAACTACACAAATATACACACATGTGACTCAATCCGAAGCTCAGAAAATTTACATGTCCGCTCATCCAAGAGCGCGCAAACGACTTGCATAATAACAAAAATAGCATTCACCCTAACTCATTATCATCCGGACAAGGCTGACCTAACCTAAAAAAAATTGTAGAATCTACGAACTAGGCGATTATCCTTGTAACTTAGTCCGATTGAAATCCACACAGGTAGATCAAAAGAATGAAGGAAACGGGATAAATGAAGTTTCTAATTATTAACGGACCAAACCTGAACAACCTGGGCAAGCGCGATCCTGCAATATACGGTGCTGACACACTGTCGGATTTACAGGAACGCATTGAGAAAAGAGCCAATGACCTAGACGTCGACGTGGAATTCTTCCAGTCGAACCACGAGGGAGCTATCGTAGATTATATCCAGGCATCGGCTCCATCATCAGATGGTATAGTAATCAACGCAGGCGCACTCACCCACTACGGGCTTTCACTAAGAGACGCGCTCGCCGATACCGAGTTACCATTCGTCGAGGTGCACTTGTCAAATGTCCACGCCCGCGAAGATTTCCGCCATCAATCAATAATCGCATCAATCTCGAAAGGGCAGATCGTTGGGATTGGTTGGCAAGGATATACCTTCGCGCTTGAATACCTGGCCAAACTTCTCAAAGACAACTAAGTTTTATGGGTACACATGATCGACTTAATCAAATCCGCACCACCCTTAGACAGGAACAACTGGACTCTATACTGGTTTCAAGTAGCAATAACCGAAGATATCTCTCCGGATTCACGGGATCAGCAGGTTATCTTGTCATTACCGAGTCAGATGCAATACTAGCCACAGACTTCCGTTACATTGAACAGGCTGGGCAACAGGCACCAGATTTTACAGTGCATCGTACAGGGGGGGCCGCGGACTGGCTTCCGAAGCTTTCTTCACATTTGGGAGTCCAACGTATGGGATTCGAAGCACAAGATATGACCGTCGCAGTGCACGCTGCTTTTGTCAAAGCCAACCGAGAAGCGGACGTTCGGACTAGGCTGAGACTAGTCAAAACCTACAACCTAATTGATCGTTTGAGGGCAAAGAAATACCCGGAGGAATTACAGTTACTTCAACATGCTGTCACCATCGCCGATCAGGCAATGGATGAAGTCGCACCAACAATTGAACAAGGTATGACCGAGAAGTTGATTGCCAGCCATCTTGAGATGGCGATGCGTAAACGTGGCGCTGAGAACGTTTCGTTCGACACTATCGTCGGAGCAGGACCAAACGGTGCCCTGCCTCATCACAGGGCTGATGACACCGTGATCGAGAGAAACCAAGCTATAGTCATCGACATGGGATGCATCTACGAAGGCTACTGCAGTGATCTAACAAGAACGTTCATAGTGGGCTCGCCCGACGATAAATTCAAACGAGTTTACGGCAAGGTTCTGGAAGCGCAATTGGCCGCTGAAGAGAGAATTGAGACTGGCATGACCGGACAAGATGTCGACGCAATCGCACGTGACATTATCAAAGCGTCAGGCCACGGCGACGACTTTGGGCACAGTCTTGGTCACGGGGTAGGTCTAGCTGTTCACGAATTCCCACATGTCGGACCTCGTGCCGAAGATGTAATAGAAAACGGCATGGTATTAACCATTGAGCCAGGCATATACCTGTCAGGATGGGGAGGCGTCCGTATCGAAGACATGGTCGTCATGGAGAATGGGAAAGCTCACGTAATGAGCCAAGCAAAAAAACTCAGCTTCTAGGAGCCATTTAATGACTCTAGGGTATGGTGATCTAAGAAAGGGTCTCGCCATCGAGCTAGACGGTGAGCCCTACTCTGTTGTCGACTATGAACGCAGCAAGATGCAGCAACGCGCGCCTGTGTCGAGGATACGATTTAAATCCATGCGCACTGGTCGTATCGTAGATCGTTCCTTCAACGGATACGATGTCAAGTTCACACAAGCCGCTGTGGAACGACGTGGGGCCCAATACCTCTACGAAGACAACGACCTCTATCATTTTATGGATACCGAATCTTTCGAGCAGTTCCCCTTGCCACGGGAGAGCATCGAGAACTCGATACCGTACCTAACTGAGCAAACAGAAGTCGATCTTGTGCTCTATGAGGACAATCCTATAGCAATAGAATTGCCTTTGACCGTGGATTTGAAGGTAGCTCAGACTGACCCAGGGCTTAAAGGAGATACAGCCCAGGGCGGCACAAAGCCCGCAACTACTGAGACCGGACTCATACTCCAAGTACCGCTATTCGTCGAAGAAGGCGAAACGCTCCGTATCGACACCCGATCCGGAGAATACTTGGGCAGGGTGTGAAATGCCAGCCCGGTCTGTATCAGAAGTAAGTCAGTATTTAAAGAATCTGGTCGAACAGGACCCACTGCTAACGGATTTGTGGATCTTCGGTGAGGTATCCAACCTTAGAACACCGGCGTCTGGACACTCGTACTTCACGCTAAGAGATAAGTTTGCATCCATACGCGCCGTAATGTTCAAAAACTCGATCGGTTCACAATTCCTAGTTGACGGCGCAGCTGTTGTAGCGCACGGACGCATATCTTTGTATGAAATACGGGGCGACCTGCAGTTCGTAGCCACCATCGTCCAGCCTGAAGGCACTGGCGAAATGGAGATGCAATTTCAAGAGCTCAAGGCTAGGCTCGAAAACGAAGGCCTCTTCGATCTATCACGGAAACGACCGCTCCCACCGTTCCCGAGTAGAATAGGAGTTGTCACGTCACCATCTGGGTCTGTTTGGCACGACATACAAACCATAGTAGCCCGTAGGTACCCGATAACTGAACTTGTGCTTTCACCAACGACAGTACAAGGCAAAGAGGCGCCGAACAGTATTATCAACTCAATCGATGTTCTAAATAATACAGGTAATATCGATGTGATGATTGTGGCACGTGGAGGAGGTTCTCTGGAGGATCTGCTTCCCTTTAACGAAGAGTCGGTGGCTCGTGCTATTTATGCTGCCAGGATGCCAGTGGTCAGTGCGGTCGGGCACGAAACTGACACTACAATTGCCGATTTGGTCGCGGACCATCGTGCTTCTACACCATCAACCGCTGCTGAAATGACCGTCCCAGATAGGTATGAGTTACTCTCATCACTGTTAGCATACGAACAAGCTATAGTATCGACTCTCACGTCATTAATTGGCAAAGGAGTGACTGCCGTTGACCAATTGCGAAAAGGGTTGGATAGGAGTAGGCCCAACCTAGACAACCTGAGAATCCGCTTAGATGAGCTGTTGGAAATCTCCTCAAAGGAACTAAAGCACGATCTGAGTGAGTGGAAAACACGAGTTATTGCTCTTACTGACCGCATTGAAACGCTAAGCCCCCAGAAGACTCTACTACGCGGATATGCCATAGTTCATTCAAAGTCAAAACCAGTGACTGACCCATCTGAATTGGATTTGGAAGACCTCGTAGACATCACACTAGCCCACGGGGGATTCAGTGCAAAAGTAAAGTCTACAAAATCCTCTAAAGATGAATCGAATAGCAAGAAAGCGCCATTCGTGTAACTGACCCACCAACTCTTACGACCGAGGATATGAAATGGCATCAAACAGTTCGGATAAATCGAACCTAGAAATCTCCGGCATGACCTTTGAAAATGCACTAGAAAAGCTAGATGAAACTGTCCAATCACTCGAAGATGGCGACTTACCTCTCTCAGAAGCTCTGCGCTTATTCGAAGAGGGCATGAAGCTTGCAAAGGTCTGTAGTGAAACCCTAGCTACTGCCGAATTAAAAATTACCCACATACAGAAATCTTATGATGAGCAGCTACAATTTGAGCAAAACGACCTAGACGAACCTCTGATTCAATAGGCCCAAACACGAACAATGTAAAGACGGACTACGTCAGCATCTCAACTAAAATGCTCAAGGCAGATTTCCACATTCATACCAACTATTCTCCGGACTCCGAAGTCTCGCCGGAGCAGTTGGTAGAACGCTGCCTCAAAGTCGGTCTCAACTGCATAGCAGTCACCGATCACAACACAATAGAAGGAGCCCTTGCTGTTAAAGAACTCGCTCCTTTCACCGTCATAATCGGCGAGGAAATTCGATCGGCCCAAGGTGAAATCACTGGCCTATTCCTTAGCGAATGCATTCCTGCAGACCTTCCACCAGATGACACCGTCAAACTCATCAAGGATCAAGGTGGAATAGTTTCTATACCGCATCCGTTCGATCGCTTCAGATCCGAAGTGATTAGCGCTGCAGCACTCGAATCAATTACTGACTTTGCAGACATAGTAGAAATTTTTAATGCTCGCAATAGCATGAGTGCAGATGACCGTAAAGCACGAACGTACGCCCAAGACCACCGCTTACTGACATCGGCTGTCAGTGACGCCCACACAACCATTGAATTGGGCCGCACCTATACCGCTATGCCAGACTTCGATGGGTCTCCGACTGACTTCAAGCGCGCTCTTGCTGAGGCCACTTTAGTCGGTAGAAGAATGAACCCGTTGATCCACGTCGCCACGTCTTTCACAAAGTTAAAAAAGCGCCTTCAACGGAATCGTGGCTGAAGGATACCCTCACCTACCGTCCATCGATAGCCAAGCAATTGATAAAGATAGAATTTTTCAGGAGAATCACTCTAGGTGTTCAACAGCACGCCGGTGTAGCCAAGGGCTCTCAAAAGGCTCCGCATATTTAACACCCACACTGCGACCATGTTCACCGCCCATCCCTCTGAAGACGTTGTCTATTCTCGGTAAGTCTTCCAGAGGAAGATTCCAGCTAGTCATGCATGCGTCGATCTTCTGATCTATAGTGTCAGTGATGTCCACAAAAGTGTCTGGAATACGGTAAATGGGATGATTGACTGTTGCAATGTCTGTGATACTAAAATAAATCGCCTTTGGGCGATGCGATTTCCTGCCGAAGTGTTGTCTCCATGATGGCGCTTTCTCCACCATGCGCCCTGCTTCTCCATGGTCCCCACCCAACCCTGTTTCTCGGAGCGGAACATGCGAACTAATCACTATATTAGGCTGTACATCCTGAATAACTTCACCTAATTGAATAAGATTATCGCGTGTGGCCACCAACGGGGTGTCTCCAAAATCCAGAAAACGATAATCAACTACACCTAAGATTGCGGCTGCTTCCATTGCCTTTTCGTGGACGGTTCTTTTGATCTCGGATTCCGATTTACCAATCAGGTATTCTGTGTGCACTTCTACACCATATGTCAACGTTACCAAGATTACCTCATCACCACGATTGACATGTTTTGCAATGGTCCCACCAACATTCGCAAACGGATCCGATGGGTGCGCACCTACTACTAATACCTTCAGTCTCCCGTCTTCAGTCATGTTTAACTCCTCCATGGATTATGTCACGCTCTTCGTACAACAAAACATCACCAGCTTATGTTCATTCGCAAAAGAGGCAAAAGTATCGTCGCAAAGGAAAATCTAATCGACAACCTTTCCTAGCCATTGACTAAATGTAGAATCTTAGATCAACAGCCCCCAATGATACCCCTTTGCTCTTGTTGAATATACACGCACCTGTACAATGACACTTCAGCGACATAATACCGTTTCTGGTTAACCAGGGGGATTTTTATGCAAAATCGTAGTGAGCCTCGGTATTATATGAGTAAACATAAGCTGCATAGCGTCTAACTGCGTAAAGCCGATATGGCTAACCCAACGATCAACGGATTGAGAGAAATATTACCCTACGGCTTCAGTAAAATAGCAACTCTATCCAAGATTCGATGTCCCACTTCGTACTTGCTCAACAAAGGCAGATCCTCGCTGTGACCATTCCTGTCTAACATAGTGACTTGACTGGTTGCAGAACCGAAGCCACCGTCGGGATCCGTTATATCATTTGCTACAATCAAATCGAGGTTTTTCGCTGTAATTTTTGACTTCGCATTCCTAACTACATCTTCGGTTTCTGCCGCGAAACCAATCTTAATCAACCCGTTTCGTTTTACACCAGCCACGGCATCTTGAGTCTTTACTAATTGAACTGCCCAAGTATCAGAACCGGAGGCTTTCTTAATCTTTTGGTGAGCGAAGGTCTTAGGCCTCCAATCAGCCACAGCAGCAGCCATTATCAATACATCTGCATTCTCCACCTCAGCCTCTAACGCTGATTTCATCTCTTTCGCACTGACCGTGGGTACCACATTGACTCCAACAGGATCCTGCAAACTGTTTGGCGCAGCTACTATGACCACCACCGCTCCTCGGTCACGAGCAGCCTCAGCGATAGCATAGCCCATTTTCCCTGAGGATCGATTTGATATGAACCGGACAGGATCAATGGCTTCCTGAGTACCACCGGCAGTCACAACTATCCTCCGCGCCCTCAGATCCCCATTCCTTCCAAGTAATTGTTTTAGATGTCCCTCGATTTCGTCTTGATCGGCCATACGGCCTTTGCCTGTAAGCCCAGAGGCGAGATACCCATCCACAGGCCCTACCACAGTCACATCACGATCCTTAAGAACCTTAATATTGGACTGAGTGGCTGCGTTTTCATACATATGGCCGTCCATAGCTGGGCAAACCATCACCGGCGCTTGGGTAGCCAGGATCGTAGCTGTAAGAGCATCATCCGCCATACCAAACGCCATCTTGGCGATCGTATTGGCTGTCGCCGGCGCAACGACGACAGCGTCGGCTCGCTTCGCGAGCGCCACATGGTCAATGCCAATTTCAGAGGTGGGATTGAATAACTCCGTGACCACAGATCGATGCGTAATACTTTGAAAAGCTAGAGGAGTAACAAAATTTACCGCCTCAGATGTCATCACTACATCAACAACGGCGCCGGCTTGAGTCAGTTTACTTGCCAAATCGACCGCTTTGTAAGAAGCAATACTACCTGTTACACCTAAAATGATCGAAGTTTTTTCAAGGGGACTCGGCATCTCGTAGTACCCTCCTGTACTCGTCTTTAATGGCAATTTCCTGCGATTTCACACATTCAAATGGTGAATTATCTTCAGTCCTGCAAGGGTAAGATTTTGATTTACAACATCGAAACACTTTGTTTCCGGCTCAATTAAATCAGCTAGCCCACCAGTTGCCACAACCTTAGCGCCCCCTCCGAGTTCTCTATCAAACCTTGCTACCATCCCTTTCACCAAGTCCGCGTAACCTAAAATGAGACCGGATTGGAGAGCATGGACGGTGTTCTTACCGATGGCTGAGGTAGGACGTTCTAATTCCACCCTCCGAAGCATAGAGGACCTGTGGAACAAAGCGTCCGCCGCAACCGTCATACCAGGCGCAATAGCACCACCTATGTATTCACCTGATCCTGATATAGCATCAAAAACAGTGGCCGTACCGAAGTCCACTATAACCACGGGACCTCCATACAGTTTGAGGGCGGCCACAGCATCTGCTATGCGATCAGCACCAACATCTCTCGGGGTGTCGTAAAGAACACGTATGCCAGTTTTAACACCCGCGCCAACCACGAGAGGATCTAGAGAGAAGTAGCTAGCACACAATTCGATGAAGGTGACAGTTAATGGTGGAACAACACTACACAATGCTACTGCTGTTAATTCGTTTGAGCCGAACCCACCCCGAGCCAGTAGTTCGGTGAGAATGAGGCCATATTCGTCAGGCTGACGACTAGGCTCGGTGGCTATTCGCCACCTAGCTGCCGGAACGTAACCACACGTACCACCATCAACTTCGAATACACCACATGTGATGTTCGTATTGCCAATGTCTATAGTTAAAAGCATCGTACTGGTTGAGACCGCATATTGCGGTTCCCACCGTGAAATTATAACACCTATGTTCAACAAAACCCTAGGTGAAGTTCGAAGTTTGGGTATCAGAGCCTCTATAACGAATTTATATGTGTCCCTAGGATGAGTCCTTTACATAGCCTGATTCAATTCCCGATTGAAGCTGGATGAGCGTGCGTGATATACTCCTCATCGCTGGTTTATAAAGCGTAGACGGAGCAGAACGCAGTAACTTCAGTGGCACTAACAACCATGGTCCGGTCGTCCCGCCTCTGGCTTTTCACTCAAGTATCAACCCTCTCTCTGATCTAAACGAC
>JASMAO010000030.1 GCA_030754315.1 SAR202 cluster bacterium | reverse complement strand
CAGACCGGATGCCAAATAAGTTAATTCCTAGATTCGATCCTGTTTCAATTGCGGAGTTGTCTTTTAAACCATGGGAACCTGAGCGTTACCCATGTTTCAATATGGCACTCGATATAGCTAAACGTGGTGGAACTTGGCCGGCTGCGTTATGCGGAGCAGATGACGCGGCTGTAAAGGCTTTCTTGGAGGGACGTATAGGTTTTCTGGAGATTGAAACAGTGATAAGAGAAGCGTTGAAAAGCCATGAGCCTAATTTGGACCCCTCGATAGACGATGTAATTGTGGCGGCAGCCAGTGCTAGGAGTTGTGTCGCCGATATTGTGGGGGGATGAGTGGTGTTCGGATTGCCGACATGGCTCCTAATCGTCCCCATTCTGACGTCCTTGGTGTTGGTGCATGAACTCGGCCATTTTGTTACAGCAAAGCGTTTTGGTATAAAAGTCACTGAATTTGGTTTTGGTTTTCCGCCTCGGATCTTTGGCATTCGATACGGAGAGACTATCTATTCAATCAATTGGCTACCATTGGGTGGATTTGTTCGAATGGAGGGTGAAGAGGATCCGACTGATCCAAGGAGTTTTGCCCGACAGGCACCATGGAAAAGAGCGATCGTCCTTGTGGCAGGTTCGTTCATGAACTTGGTCGTCCCAGTTGTGATATTTACCGTGATGTTTATTTTGCCGCACGATGTGGTGGAGGGCCAGGTGATGATCACTGGGGTAACCCCTGGGTCCCCGGCACAAGATGCCGGATTGAGGCCTGGTGACATTGTCTACCAAATCCAAGGTAAAAGAGTAGCCAATACCCTCGATTTAGTACAGGAGATCACTTTGCGACTCGGGCAAGAGACTGAGATGTCAGTGGGTAGATCTGGCATTGTTCCTGGATTGTCGCGTACACCAGATCTGCGAACTGTTGATCGTATTATTGTGGTGCCGAGACTGAATCCTCCAAGTCGTACAATTGTAGAGGTGGTTAGAGACCATCTAACCGAGATTTCATTAGGAGAGGCGATTACACTAAATCCTAATGCGGAATTGGGAGACAAGTTCAGACAGGGTGCGGTAGGTGTATACATAACTACGGTAAATCCACACGTGGTTCGAGAAAGTTTCCCTATTTGGGAGGCGGTTCCAATGTCTGTGGGTAAATTGAAGGATGTATTAATCCGGACGAAGACGGGTCTCTCCCAATGGGTTGTATCTGGCGGATCTCCTGGGATAGCAGGTCCAATAGGCATTGCGCAAATCACGGGCGAGGTGGCGAAGGTTGGTGTCTCACCAATCTTTGAACTAACCGCTCTACTGAGTATTAGTCTTGGTGTATTGAATGTGCTACCAATACCAGCACTTGATGGAGGTAGATTGCTGTTTGTGGGAATTGAGTGGGTGCGAAGGGGCAAACGCATCTCTGAGAAGCGAGAAAACCTAGTTCACTTGGCTGGGTTTATTGTGCTAATGGGGTTCATAGCTGTAATGAGTTATTTTGATGTGGTGCGCATTTTGAATGGTGACAGTTTTTTGAAATGAATTTTTCCTCGCAGGTGGGATACACAAAATGAAGCGTCGAATTACCAAAGCAATCCAATTAGGTGATGTCAAGATAGGAGGCGATGCACCTATATCGGTGCAATCGATGACCAAGACCGATACACGCGACGTAGTCTCGACAGTGAGCCAGATCCGTCGCATGGAGGAGGCAGGCTGTGAGATCGTTCGCTGCGCGGTGCCTGACATGGAAGCGGCTGAGGCGCTTGCTGAGATAAAGAACCAAATAACCATTCCCCTTGTTGCGGATATCCATTTCCACCACCACCTTGCTCTGGAATCGTTGAGAAGCGGTGTTGATTGTTTGAGGCTAAATCCCGGCAATATTCGGGACCGAGGCAAAGTTGAAGAAATAGTGAGGGAGGCTAAAGCAAGATCAGTGCCGATACGCATAGGTGTGAACTTTGGCAGTCTTCCACCTGTAGGTGGTATAGGTGCTACCCGCGGTCTTTCTCGGCACAACGATGGGGTTAACCTGCTTCCAAAGGGGAGTGCTGAAGCAGGTCAATATTCTATTGTGGACCACATGGTTCAGACAGGCTTGTGGGAAATTGGTATTCTTGAAGATCTTGATTTCGATTTAATCAAGATATCACTTAAGGCGTTTGATATAGACACGACGGTGGAAGCATATCGCCGTATGGCGGAGCTCGTACCTTATCCATTCCATCTCGGTATTACTGAGGCAGGGACTATCAAATCAGGCAGCATCCGGAGTGCTATAGGTCTTGGCATGCTTCTTTATCAAGGGATTGGTGACACGGTCAGGGTTTCTTTGAGTGATGACCCCTGTGAAGAAGTCTACGTAGGGTTGGAAATACTGAAAGCACTCGAATTGCGCAAGGAAGGGGCTGTCTTGGTTGCCTGCCCGAGTTGTGGTAGAGCAGACGTGGATGTACTTAAGCTTTCGAGTACCGTGGACGACCTTATTAAGAAGGTTAAGACACCGATTAAAGTGGCCGTTATGGGATGTGAGGTTAACGGTCCTGGAGAAGCCAAAGACGCTGATGTAGGAATTGCCGCTGGTGCGGGCAGAGCGATTATTTTCCGTAAGGGCAAGAAGGTACGCATTGTGCCAGAGGATGAAATGATAACAGCGTTGATGGAGGAAGTACGTCGTGCAGAGTCCGATCTTCTGTCGGCGTGACTACTGGGTTGTCTAAACTTCAGTCTATATACTACTCAATGACAGAGTGATTGTGTGAACGGTCTTCACTATCTCAGCCTCGCCGAAGCATCCCGTCTTATCGAGAGTGAGCAGCTTTCTTCTACTGAGCTTGTAGAAGCACATTTGGCTCGAATTCGTGAGACAGATGGGCTTCTAAACTCATTCATCACGCTTCTTTCGGATGAATCGCTGATGCAGGCGAGAAATGCGTCCAGCCAGATTCGCTCCGGCAAACACGAAGGCGTCTTGCATGGCATACCAGTTGGACTTAAAGACTTGTATTACACTAAGAACGTACGGACCACCATCGGTTCTAAAATCACAGCTGACTTTGT
Source organism: SAR202 cluster bacterium (assembly GCA_030754315.1). Taxonomy (GTDB): domain Bacteria; phylum Chloroflexota; class Dehalococcoidia; order Lucifugimonadales; family JASMAO01; genus JASMAO01. The sequence goes on along the minus strand of JASMAO010000030.1, from coordinate 5,430 downwards.
ACCCGATTATGATGCCGCGGTCACAGAAAAATTTAACAAAGCTGGTGCGATTCTCATCGGGAAATTGCAGATGCACGAGTTTGCCCTTGGAGTAACAAGTGAGAATCCGCACTATGGGCCGGCCCATAACCCTTGGGATATTGATTGCATAACGGGTGGATCTAGTGGCGGATCAGGCTCGTCCGTCGCGTCAGGTCAATGTATGGCAGCATTGGGATCAGACACGGGCGGTTCAATTCGAATTCCTGCTTCTCTTTGCGGAATTGTGGGACTCAAGCCTACTTTTGGCAGGGTAAGTCGGTACGGAGTTTATCCTCTTAGTTGGAGTTTCGATACGGTAGGGCCTATGGCTCGAACCGTGGAAGACACCGCGCTCGTGCTAAACGCTATCTCTGGGTACGATCACCGTGATAATTCTTCAGTCAACTGTCTCGATCAAGACTTCACTTCCCAGATAGGATTAGAGATTAAAGGACTCAGGATAGGAATACATAGAGACTATTTTTTTGAAGTAGGCGATCCTGAAGTTATGGATGCAGTTGAGGTAGCAACAACGATTTTGGAAGGTTTAGGAGCTGTATTAACGGACGTATCGGTTCCAATGATGCCTGAGTGCGCTTTTGGATTGACAATCTTAGCATCGGAAGGGGCAGAGGTTCATTTAGAGAATCTTAGGAATAACGTAGATTTAATGGATCCATATGTTAGAACTAGGCTGTTATCCGGTCTTATGATAACGGCCCCTGATTATGTCAGAGCGCAGCGTGCCCGGACGTTGTTCAATAATCAAGTTGCTGAGATATTCGAGCAGGTTGATCTGGTACTAACGCCTACGACTCCAATACCGGCAGTCCGTATTGGACATGCAATGGATTTGTTTGGAGAAACAGGAGAATCTGGGTACAACCTGCTGTCCCGAAATACGCGACCGTTCAATCTAACTGGTTCTCCGGCGATCTCAGTCCCGTGTGGGTTTACCAGAATGGGATTGCCCATAGGCCTTCAGTTGACTGGACGTTTATTTGATGAGGCTACTGTTTTTAGGGCGGCTCATGCCTATGAACAGGCGACTGATTGGCACATGATTCGACCGCAGATATAACTAAGTTTCTTAGATTTTTTTAGGAGTTAGAATTCAGGACGAAAATTCTCATAAGAATATTGAACGACCCCTTAGGTGATGTTGTGTCGAGTGTGGTAATGAGGGCTGTGAGAAAATGTGGTTGGTTCTTAAGGTGAGCAACTTTCGTGAAAGCCAACTTTTGAAGGACTGATTCGATTGCCTCACTGTCAGTTTTGGCGTGAATATTCTGTAGGTGACAGGTCAAAGATAGAGGGATTTTGAAGTATGCTTTATTAGGCTGGGGGATGGTTTGGAAACGGAACCGGCGGGACCGAATTTTTTGTCATTGCATGATGCGGCGAGACTGAATGGCGTCAAATTTACCGATGAAGCATTGCCTCGCGATGGATTTATCATGTCCAATGGGTTGCGGCACCATTACGTTGATTGGGGAGACAGTGACAATCCAACAGTCGTGCTGTTGCACGGGTTTGCACAGACTTGCCATTCGTGGGATTTTACTTCGTTGGGTTTGTGTGATCGATTTCGGGTTCTGGCTCTTGACTTACGAGGTCACGGTGATAGCCAATGGGCATCGGATGCTGACTACTCATACAATGCTATCCTCGAGGACCTCCATTGTGTTGTGGAAACACTTGGCATACGCACGTTTGCTCTCATGGGTAATTCGCTTGGAGGTAGAATTGCTCTCCTCCATGCCTCTGAATGTCCGGAACTTGTGAAAGGATTGGTTATTGTCGACGCTGCTCCCGAGCATCTCATTGTAGGGTCTGCACGTGTACGACGCTTCGCAGAACAGGTGGATATGCTGTGCTCATTGGAAGATTTTGTTGATCGGGTATGTACGTACAACAACAGGCGATCGACTGATCAGGTTAGAAGTAGCTTGATCCATAATGTTAAGAAGCTCCAAAACGGTAAGTGGACTTGGAAGTATGATGTGAAGATGAGATCGTCTGGATTTAACTATTGGCAAGAACCTGGTCTCCCGGACAGGCTTTGGCAGGCAGTCGAAAAAATTCAGTGCCCTACTTTGGTGGTAAGAGGTGGTAGCAGCAATGTAGTATCCGCAAGCGTTGCCGAAGAGATGGGGCGTAGAATGGCAGACTGCCGGGTTGCGACTGTAGAAAACGCTGGTCATCTAGTGGTCGGTGACAACCCAGCAGAGTTTCAGTCTGTGGTCGAACCGTTTTTCAATGATTTATTTTAATTTGATACTTGGATGCGAATACGGAATATTTTTTAGGGCTATTGGAGTGGAGCGAATCTAAGGGCAGTATTCTGTGACTGTAGCAGGGGTGAAATTAGAGCCTATTAATGTGATGTGGCTTTTAGGTTCACTAAGATCAGGTGTGGGGTTAGTGACGGTATTCCCCCTGTTCATGCGGTGTTGTATGATGCTCTCTTCAGAGGATGCCGTCATTTCGAAGGGCTGTTAGGGAACGCTCGAAGGCCTCGACAGTGCGGCCCACTTCGTTTTCCGTGTGGGCTGAGGAAAGCATGAATCCTATGCCTCCCATTGTGTCAACTCCCTCATTTAACATAGCGAGTTTAATTAATGTGGTCTTATCACCGTGCATCGAAGCAGCTAGCTCTGGGTGGGGTAGCGTACAGATTTCTCCCGAACAGCTGCACTCCGCACCCAAGGCAAGGTTGACAATTGAGGATATTCCATACACATGACCCGTAACCTCCAGCTTTGTGAGTGAGTCGCGAAGAGATTGCTTGAGCAGATCAGCCATGGTGTCGGCACGTTCGTTAATAGGTTCGGTGGCGATTAGTTCCAGGACAGCGATTCCTGCGGCCGCGGAAATTGGGTTGCCATTGAATGTGCCGGGATGCGGTATACGGGTAGTTTCGTCAGGTGAACTGATCGAGTCAAGTATATCTCCTCTTCCGGCAACGGCGCCTCCTGGGAGTCCGCCCGCGACGATTTTGGCCATAGTGGTGAGGTCGGGTTTCACGTCGAATCTACTCTGAGCGCCACCGCGAGATATTCGGAACCCACATATTACCTCGTCCATGATCATCACCACGCCATGTTTTGCGGTAAGCGCACGAATGTCATGTACGAACTTGGGGTTGGGTAGAGGGAATTGGCCCCAATGGGCACCCGTTGCCTCAAAGATCACGGCAGCTATGTCATCTCGATTTTCTAAAATCTGTTCGACTTCTGCGACGTCAGGCTGGGCGACTATAACGGTTGAGAGAGTCTCATCAGGAATGCCTATCTGGGTATTCAATCCTGAGCTTTTAGAGACGTAATCGTGCCACCCGTGGTAATGCTCATGGAACTTAATAAGCATCTTTTTGCCTGTATATGCCCGTGCCAATTTGATAGCTAAGTAAGTGGATTCAGTGCCCGAGGAAGTGAAGCGCACTCGCTCCGCTGTTGGCATTGCATCCTTAATCAGTTCTGCCCATCTGAGTTCCAGTTCTGATGGTGTGCCCATGTGTGAACCTTTGGCCAATTGCTTACTGACTGCTTCAACCATTACTGGATGGGCGTGACCAATCAGGAGGGCTCCAAAGCCCATGTTGTAGTCCACTAGCTCGTTACCGTCGACGTCCCATTTTAGCGCACCACGGGCTTCGTTGACGTAGTGTGGAAACGGATGAACAACGCGAGATTGGTGGCCACCTCCAGGGATGGTGTCTTCGCCTTGTCGATACAACTGTGCGGATTTCTTGAACTTCTGCATGTAACGCTCAACAATCGTCACCATCTTTAACCTCCTGGCCGCATCTATGTACCGGAGATTTTACACTAAGAGCTTTATGTGTGGCTGTTGAGGTTGCGGATCTGCCAATAGAACTGGCCTAATATTTCCTGGATATGATTAGTGTCAGTATAATTACGATATGGTATTACAGAAACCGTTAGAATCCACATGCAATCCCTTTGGTGGCGTTCACATTATGAGTGATAGCTTACCCGAGGATCGTGAAGAGTTTCGGCTTAGGCTATCCCTCTCTATAGATACATGGCGTAAGGGTGGTCTTAAAGTCGTTTGGCTCAACATCCCAATTTCTAAGGCTGATCTTGTTCCTATAGCAGTCGGCAGCGATTTTTCATATCATCATGCGGGTGAAGATTACCTGTTGTTAACCAAGCGATTGGATCATGATGCGTTGGTACCGCAGTTTGCCTCTCATTACATAGGAGCAGGAGGTGTTGTACTCAATACCAATAATGATTTGCTTGTGGTAAGCGAGAGGCACAGGCGCAATATGGACCAACCGTCCTATAAACTTCCTGGAGGGGCTCTTTACGCTGGTGAGCATCTTTCGGAGGCTGTTGTAAGAGAGGTAAGAGAGGAAACAGGAGTGCAGACTCGTTTTGATGCTGTAGTTGCTATGCGGAATATGCATGGTTACCGTTACGGTAAGTCAGATATATATGTTGTCTGTCGACTGATTCCCATTACGACTAATATCACGATCCAACCAGAAGAGATTGAGGAATGTATGTGGATGCCAGTGCTCGATTACCTAAACTCTTTACAAGTGAGCGTATTTAACAAGAGGATCGTGCAGGCTGCATTAAACAGTCAGGGTTTGAAGCATACCCGAGTACATGGATTGGACGACAGTGAAAAGCACGAGATTTTTCTGCCACACCAGTGCACAAAGCCTAATCATACCCCGTGCGGTTACTGACATCTTATTCGTCACGTATTTTGCCTGGCCTAATTGATTAGAGCGCTACTTTAAATATATTGTGGTTTACGCCTGAGACAGAAGCATGCGCCCTTAAATTGGATAAAGCCTTGATAGGTTCCCACCCATGATCAAATCTCTTTGTTCATCGGTCAAGAAATCGCATTGGGTTTGGAACAGGATCATTGATTGCTTGTAAGTGACTGTCCTCTCACAGGCGGGCATGTCTGAGCCCCATACCAGGCTGTCAGCCCCTACTTCGTCAACCAGGTTTCCGATCACTTTCAGCAAACCTGGTTCGTATGGAGGGAATTCGACGTCCCCTGCCATTAAATGGAGCATTAACTCCATATGCCAGTTAGGGAATTTTAGCAGAGTGAATAGTTCGTCTGGCACGGAGAATCGATTGAAATTTCCCTTGTCATAGTGGATGTTATTAAGTCCGTGGGTGAGTACTGATGGGATATCAGGGTGAGCTTCGGCCCAGATGATGAACTGACTGAGTTCCTCGAGATAGTCCTTGGTGGAAGGCAGCCTTAGCTTGGCTGCATACCAATGGATGCTGATGCCAAGATCTTGAACCAAATCCCAGAGTGGGTCCAGGCTTGGGTCGTTGACCTCCATATTAAAGTCAACGTGGAAAAAGCCTCCGGTCGAGAAGTACAAGGAACGGAATCCTAGCTCTT
>JASMAO010000029.1 GCA_030754315.1 SAR202 cluster bacterium | reverse complement strand
ACAGATCCCGCAGAGTGGCTGACCGACTACGTTGACCTAGCAAGGCGTATTCGAGCCCAGGAGGTAGGGAGTGTTTCCAGTGCGCCGATAGATCCTTCTCAACTAGGCCACTTCTGGCTGGATGGAAACCCGGAATCTGATGCTCTGTTTATCAAGCAGAATGCCGGATTCTATATAAAAACCCGGCCGGTAAAGAAATCCGGTTGGGCTGATGGCACAGCGACGTTGGCCATTGAATACGATACGAGTCCTTTAGGAAGTTCGGGTGCGCTCTGGGGAAACTATGCTCTCGAAGCAAGAAACGAGCAGTGGTTCATTAAGAGTTTTAAGCGCGGACCCTTTTACGCATCTGCTATGCCGATCTCCTGGATCAGTGGGTACTTGGATTTAGCCAAAAGCTTAAATCATGTGGCTTCTCTGCCATGTGAGAAGAACTATCCCGTAGCTCAGGTAACCGCATACAAATGGCGCGCGGAGACCTTGTACTTTCACCATATGGGCTGTTGCGATATTCCTAATCCGGTCTATGACACGTCATGCACCTACCGATGTGCTCCCTCGGGCGGCATTCACGGCGGCGGCGATTTCAAGTGTCCGAACTTTACTGCCGAGGCCAGAGAGATAGTGCAACTATGGCCATCCGTCGACTCCAACGCAGACGGCCAGGGCCTTAACTATGACCGCTTGCAGAGTTTCTGGCTGGATAAATCAAGAGGCGACGATGCTTCTTTTCTTGCAAGAAATGCAGACAGCCACATATTTTCCGTGTCGTTAAAGAGGGAAGCTACGGGCTATTACACGGCATTGTTTCAGCTGCAACAACAGACGAAAGACGCTCACGGAAACATAGTTTGGGTCCCGGATTCCACACAGTCAGGCGAATACACCCTCATTGAAAATGATTCCCAATGGTTTTTCACCGAGTTCCATGAGGTTGTAGCTGACACCAATAACACCGTAGGAACACCAGAGTTAGAGAATCAACTGGTTTTTCAGGACCAGACGGCCGTTTCCGATTATCTAAAGCAGTCACAAATCTTGATGAAAAATCTCACGACCTGTAACCCGTCTGAAATCATTGTTGCAGAACCTCGCGACCCACCAAGAACCCAGCAGTTTCATATCATGGGTTACGAGGGGGATCTATGTCGATTCAAGGTGGGGGTTGTCGGTACGATTGGCGCGCTTTGCAAGGTTTCGAGAGCGGCGATTGAGACTTTACTGGCACAGGAGAAACACATCGTAGAGCAATTAAAAAGCTCTGTTGAGGGTGAGTACCCTATTCGAATTACGCCGGATGAGAGGCTTAAGGCTAAAGCGAGTGAGGTAATGAATCGTGAGTGTGAAGTCACGATGGGGAAGCAACCTCCGATCGACAAGGATAAATACATCTTTGACACGCTCCTTTATGTTGAGAACTTGGGGGTCTGTCATCCTTCAACCTACAGCTATCCGCATCCTCTGGTTCCCGGATTTATCGGCAGGAATGTGATCAAGGGAGTCGCGGGCGAGTTCTGCTTGATCGAGATATTCATGCCGAACGATTTCGTCATGAAGTGTCGAGCATCCCGCAGGACGGTGGAGTTAATGCAGAACGAGACAAAGAGAATGCTCACGGAACTGCAAGATTCGGGTCGCTACCATATTTCCATAAAAATTGACCTGGATACTGGTCTGACGTCCTCAGATCTTAGCAATGCGATGAACAAGGAATGCCAGTGGTAAACGAAAAATCGACCTCCCACTGTTCGCCTCGCCTGTGTATAAAATACTGGGATGCAAATCGCCAGGCATGACGTTGTTAAGGGGCTGGGTGGTCCCCGTTCGTGATTCACCAGTCCAGTAAAGCTGGACTGAAATGAAGAAACTATTTTCTGTCGTAACCGCGGCGTTGTTATCGATAGTTCTGTCTGAAATGGCACTTGCTGTCGATTTGTGTGCCCAATGTGGGGTGCAATACGAACGTGGGGAAAGGTTTTGTGATCGAGTTTCTTCGGCAGATGCAGAGAAGGAAATCAACCACTACATTGTTCGGGGTCACAGGACTGCCCGCATCCGATCAATCAACTTTGATATGGACCTCCCGGAACTTCCTACCACAGCGCCTTTTTTCGACCAACAGGTCAAGCACAAGGAAAACGATGAACCTTAGTGAACCACAAGCCATAAGTGGAATTACTTTCACGGCTATGATTGGTGAGTGTTTTCTTTACCTTCTAAGATAGCTAAACTCCGTTTGTCAGTGTAAACGGGGACTGAAGTATCGATGGACAATCTACCTTGGATTATCGTGATCGTTGTTCTTGTGCTGCTTTACTTCTGGTATGCCAGTATTGTGAGTAAGCGAAACAGAGCCAGGGAAGCGCTCTCAGGGATCGATGTGCAACTGAAGAAGCGCAGCAACCTAATTCCCAATATTCTGACTGTGGCGAAGCGGTTCATGGAGCATGAAAAAGAACTGTTGACTGGCGTGACTGAACTCAGAACCCATGCAGATACTGACTACGATGCCAGTGATCCTGATGCGGTCAAAGAACATCTACAAGCCGCCAGCGCGCTAGCGAGTGGCATGGGTCGTTTGATGGTTGCAGTCGAGGCGTACCCGGACCTGAAGTCAGACGAGACGATGTTGCAGGCACAACGTACCTATAATGAGGTTGAGGCGCAGATTGCTGCCGCACGGCGTTTCTATAATGCCGCGGTTACACAGCTCAACAACTCAATTGAAATTTTTCCGGGCAGTCTTCTAGCGGGTCTTGCCAAGGCAAGAGTGATGCCATTTTACGAGGCCGACGAAGGTTCAAAAGGACCTGTCGATGCCAGTGCGTTTTTGTAATGATACTTTCTAGATAGCCGGTAATACACTGGTATCGGCATATGCGCTTACCAAAACTCTGGTCAGGTGGTGTTATCGGTGTACTTCGTTCCTTTGGCGCACTTTTTCCCCTTCT
>JASMAO010000028.1 GCA_030754315.1 SAR202 cluster bacterium | reverse complement strand
TAGTGGCCTACGTGCGCCTTTTTGATGGCACGATGCCTTCCAACAGTCGGTTGAGGATAATGTCTAATGGAAGAGAGAGTGAAATTTTAGAGGTAGGAGTTTTCAGGCCGGAGGCTTCCAGGGTCGATAATCTATCTGTTGGCGAGGTAGGTTATGTTGCCACTGGGCTTAAAACTGTTGGTGACGCACCTGTGGGCGACACTCTGACATTGGCTACCGAAGGGGCAACCGAGCCGTTAAAAACTTACAGTCCCCAAAAGCCTATGGTGTTTGCTGGCCTGTATCCTGCGGATGGGGAAGAATTCCTCGCTCTCCGTGACGCTCTGGGTAAACTGAGCTTAAATGACGCAGCGATCAGTTTCCAACAGGAGAGTTCACACGCTCTTGGTTCGGGGTTCAGGTGTGGTTTCCTAGGGTTATTGCACATGGATGTTATACAAGAAAGACTCGAGAGGGAGTATGAACTGAATTTGCTGGCAACTTCGCCTAGTGTTGCATATCAGGTAGTTTTGACAGATTTGACCGTTCAAGAGATAGACAATCCTGCGCAGCTCCCTTCAGCCCAACGGATTGAGGAGATAAGAGAACCATGGATAGATTTGACCGTCATCGTGCCGGTGAGTTTTATAAGCGTTGTGATGGAGCTTGTTGGAAGTAGGCGAGGGGAATTTAAGAAGACAAATTACATTCAAGGACAGACATCAGAGAGCGGTGCTGCTTTCAACTCCGGGGCCCGGGTGGTGTTGGAATACAGCATGCCGTTGTCGGAGATGCTTATAGATTTCTATGATCAACTAAAGTCTCGAACCCAGGGATACGCGTCTATGGATTATTCTATGGCTGATTATCGCCCTGGAGATCTTGTAAGGTTGGATATTCTAGTAAATGAGGAAGCGGTTGACGCCCTATCAGTTATTGTTTATCGCACTGATGCTTATAAACAAGGCAAGGCATTGGTATCACGTTTGAAAGAGCTGATACCACGTCAATTGTTTGAGGTGCCTATACAGGCCGTTGTTGGTGGCAAAGTGCAGGCCAGAGAGACTGTAAAAGCGCTTAGGAAGAATGTGCTGGCCAAGTGCTATGGAGGGGATGTCACTCGCAAGAGAAAACTTCTTCAAAAACAGGCAGCAGGTAAGAAGAGGATGAAACGAGTGGGAAGTGTTGAGATTCCCCAAGAAGCCTTTTTGAGTATTTTGAAAATCTCCCGTTGACCAAAAACCATTTTGGATTCGTGATGAATTGCCGTTGCTTCAATCCTTTATGTTCGCTCGTTGACACTTGCCGTAAACCTCACCTACCATGAAAGTGGGTCGTGCTAAGTGGGGAGGTAGCGGTGCCCTGTACTCGCAATCCGCTCTAGCGGGGCTGAATTCCTCCTCTGAGGTTCTCGTCTTAGGACCGCTATCTGTCTGGAGGTGGTGTTGAGGATTGGGTCCTGTGCAGCGGTGACCTGTGAACTCCGTCAGGTCCGGAAGGAAGCAGCGGTAAACAGTAATTCCCGGGTGTTGCAGGTCAGCCTGATTTGAGTCACACCAGCGTGATATGTTCTGGGGCGGTATCGAGGTGGGGGTGCACGGCCTACTCTAACCATTCCGCTTGTGGGAGAAGTCTCCGAGGAGTCTAAAGCCTTAAGAAAGCGGATAGGCTATGGCTCTAACCTAATGAAATCAAGAGCGCGCGTGTCGGACAGATTGAAGGGCCGGACAAGGAAAGCCAAAAAGACACTAGGACAGCACTTCTTGGTGGATCGTACTGTGCTCCAACGTATTATCGTTGCCGCAGATATCGCACCGAATGAGCAAATTATAGAAATTGGACCGGGCCGTGGCTTTCTTACCTCTGCCTTGTTGGAGAAAGCCTGCTCTGTCAAGGCGATTGAACTGGATGACAAACTCGCTCAAGATCTTCGTGAGAGATTTGAAGGGCAGTTCAAACTGGAGGTCGTTACAGCTGATGCCCGGCATATCCCGTTGCAGCGCATTGCTGGCGAATTCGATTCGTACAAAGTAGTGGCAAATCTTCCCTACTATGCGGCCTCTCCAATAATTCGTCGATTTTTGGAAGCTGAAAACAAGCCGACTGCGATGGTCGTGTTAGTCCAGAAAGAGGTTGCTCAGAACATGACGGCATTGCCTGGTAAGATGGGGTTGCTTTCTGTGGCGACTCAACTCTACGGGAATCCGCAAATTGTCGCCGTGATTCCCCCCAGTGCTTTTAAGCCCTCCCCCAAGGTCACATCCGCCCTGGTACGAATTGACTTATACCCCACGCCACTACTGAGATTAGCGTCCGCGGACAGCTTCTTCGAGTTGGTGCGCGCCGGGTTTAGCTCACCTCGTAAACAGATTCACAACGGTTTAGGTCATGCTCTGCCCCTGTCGGCGAAATCTGTGATAAATTTACTCAAAAGTGTCGATATAGACATTGCCCGAAGACCCGGTACGTTGACTCTGGAGGAGTGGGGTTGCCTCCATAGGGCATGGAGATCTCTTGAAAGCACTCCTTCTGGATAATCGCTGAAGGATGTTTCCCGTAGTAGACTTTCTTCACGTGGTGGTTCATAGCATATGATTACTGTAAGCGCGTATGCCAAGATAAACTTGGCCTTAGAAGTATTGGCCAAACGCGAGGATAATTACCACGAGATCGTCTCGATAATGCAGACTGTCTGTCTTAAAGATGTCCTGACTTTTGAAGTTGCAGATGAGATATCTTTGAAATGCGATGTTGAAGGATTGGGTAATTCGGATAATCTTGTGCAAAAAGCAGCGGAGCTGCTGAAATCGGAAACTGGCTACTCTGGTGGTGTACAAGCGAAGCTACTCAAAGGGATACCTGTGTCGGCAGGTTTAGGTGGTGGCAGCAGTGACGCTGCGGCAACATTGAAAGGACTTAACACTCTGTGGCAATTGGGTCTTTCGATAGATGATCTAGCATCACTCGGTGTGGTACTGGGTTCTGACGTTCCGTTTTTCCTCCATGGTGGAACCGCGATGGTTCATGGTCGAGGCGAAAAGGTGAGAGTTATGCCACCTTCTGATCTGGGGTGGGTGATTATCTTGGTGCCAGCAATCTCCTTGCCTGAGAAAACTGCGGAGCTCTATGCCAGGGTGACTTGTGAAGATTACACAAGGGGGGCCCTGACACGGAAATTAGAAGCTCGAATTAGAAGCAAAGGCGATGTTCCTCCCCAATTACTGTTTAACGTTTTTGATAATGTTGCCCTAGACGCGTTTCCTGCCCTTGCTCAATACAGGGACGTTTTGTATTCTCTCGGTGTTAGGGAGATACATGTTGCCGGGAGTGGACCAGCACTGTATGCTCCCATCTTACGTAAGGAGATTGGCACTGCTGTCCAAGCGATTCTGGAGTACCGTTACGGATGGCAAGCATATCTAACCAGCACTTGTACTTTCGATAAATCATTAACATGATGAGCTACGTCATTGCTGGCGTAACGAGTGGCTTGTTCATGGCGTCGGCTTTTATCACCGTTGGGTCAGTGCTACTCTTTCTTCTTGCCAAAAAACCGAATCCAGCGGTAGGGGCCGTTTTGGTCAAGGTGTCTTACATGAGGTTGGTCATGGGGGGGGTGCTGCTTTCGTACCCGGTCTGGGTAATATTCGGAGCCGCCATGGGCTTACTTTATCGGGCTAGTGAAGGGGAAGACTCGGTCAGTGCTTTCGGAAGTCCCAATGTTGTATTTACAGCGACCGTAGTAGCTGCTGCGACGATACTTTCCGTGCCGCCTGCCATAATACTCCGACGTGTAATTCTAGGTGTAGCAGCGTTGGCCGTCACGTTTATGGGTGTTTTCGGATGGCTTATGCCATTGCTGGCTGGGTAGGAAAAGAAGGACATGATATTTAGATGATGATGTTCCCTCAACTGTCGATTCTGGAAGAGGCCTGGGTTGTCATAGATCTCGAAACAACGGGTCTGTCCGCAAACCAAGACATGATTATTGAGGTCGGGGCTATCAAATTTCAAGGTGAGCACAAGGTCGACAGCTTCGAGGCGCTTGTTAACCCAGGCCGACAGCTGACCGATTTCGTAAAACAGCTTACTGGCATAACTCAGAATGAGGTTGATAGCGCAGCCCCCTTTTCGGCTATTGCTGAGGATCTTGCCGAATTTGTGGGGAACTCTCCAGTACTTGGACACAACCTGTCGTTCGATCTCGACTTTCTTAGCAGTAACGGCATCACTCTGTCCAACACTCGTTGCGACACCTGGGATATGGCGTTTGTCCTTATGCCTAGTGCTCGAGGATATTCGTTGTCCCAGCTGGCTACCTCCTTGAGGATAGACCATTTGAGACCTCACCGAGCTATCTCAGATGCCTCTGCGACCCACGGCGTTTTTCTCAAACTACTTGAGCTCGCATCTAAACTCGACCTCGCCTCACTCGGAGAGATGGAGCAACTCGCTAGCAGATCGCAGTGGGTTCTATCTGATCTGTTCCGGTCTCTCATGGCTCAACGCGTTGCGGATGCAGCCCAGGCGCCTTCTGGCACTTTGGAGACCCAACAACTCACCCCGAAGGATCGGGTCACCGTGGGAGGGATAGACATCTCAGGGCTGAAGGGGCGTCTACGCCATGAAAGCCCATTGCGGCCGAAAGATGTAAAGGGTTTGGTGGATGCAGACCATGTAGCCGACCTACTACGGAACTGCGGACCTCTTGCAAATACCATACCAGGATTTGAGGAAAGAAGTGAGCAGATCACGATGGCCCGTGCGGTTGTTGAGGCCTTGAATAGAAACGACCGTCTTATCGTTGAGGCGGGTACCGGTGTGGGGAAATCGTTAGCGTATCTGCTCCCGGCTGCTCTTTACGCGTTGAAGAATGACAAAAGGGTGGTCGTGTCAACCAACACGATAAATCTTCAGGACCAATTGACATCGAAAGACTTACCCGCACTGATCACTGCAATAGATCTCGCAGAACCCGGGTTGGGGAAGAAATTCAGATACACTCAACTCAAGGGGAGAACCAACTTTCTCTGCCTCAAACGACAACTCATTCTTCAAGGCGCAGAGACTCTGTCTGTTGATGAAGCAAGACTTTTGTCCAAGAGTCTAGTATGGCTGCGAAACACTGAAACGGGTGATAGAGCCGAATTAAATTTTTCGAATCGTCGAGCTGGGCAACCATGGGATAGGCTTTCTGCAGAGGGAGCACCGAATTGTACGGGAATCAACGGAGCATGTTTCCTGAGAGTTTCACGCGAAAAAGCTGCGGCTTCGCATTTAACCGTTGTCAATCATGCCTTGCTAATGTCGGACATTATGGCTGGAGGTACGCTTATCCCAGACTACGATCTGCTGATCGTTGACGAGGCGCATCACCTTGAGGAAGAAGCTACCAAACATTTGGGATTTGATGTGAGTCAGGCAGGAATAGATGAATACACCGACTCGCTTACGGGAGAAAGAGGGCTATTGAATCAAATCGTGTCCAGCATTCGGATGTCCTCTGCGGCCTCGAATCGCCTGTCGATTGTGCGGGAGGCAACGGATCGTATTATGAGTGTGATACCAGCTGTGCGAGATGCTTCGGCTGCCATGTTCGCCACCATTGACAGCTTGACCCGAACTGACGAGGCTGGAGAGGAGCGTGATAAGGAAGTCCGAATCACTGCTGGAACTCGGAGTCAGCCAGAATGGGCCCAAGTTGAAATATTGTGGCAGAATGTTGATGTGGCCCTGGGAGAACTTCGCAGTGAGATGAATGGTTTATACACTGGTCTAGAAGGTTTAGAAAAAGCCAATGTTTCTGGGTATGAAGGGCTGGTTATGGAAACTGCCAATCGATCGCAGGTTGTCGGAGATATACGCCAGCGACTGAACGAATTTGGACCACATCCCCAGAGCGATGGCATTTACTGGGTGACTCGTGACCGCCGCACTGATGGTATGTCGCTTCACGTGGCCCCTTTGCGCGTTGGTGAACGTCTTGCTGATATGCTCTTTTCT